>NZ_JCAMRN010000006.1:0-87657 GCF_059620965.1 Geobacter sp. PheSNFMC | reverse complement strand
CTGCGGATATCGTCGAATGAACATCAATGCGGTGAATCACCGCCCTTTCTTCGGTGTCGTGCCGTCGCTCCCAGCGGCTCCAGCGGGGGCGGCGGCATGGCAACAGCCGTGGCCGGTTGTGCCGGCCACGGCATATGAAACCCCATGGGGTTTCAAGGGGGGCCAGCGGGGGGACGTGTCCCCCCGGTCAACAGCCTCGGGGTCTGGGAGGGTACCGACCCCTTCAACAACCCCGACCGCTGCCCCGGATCGGGAAGGCTCCCGGAAAGTGACGGGTATAGTAACACGTCACTTTAGTCCGATTTCTCGGACAAACCCTTGATTCGGTCGGAGAGGGCACCACACAAGGGTTTACGGCAAAACACGGGAATATATCGGAAGCCATATTCACTAATAATAACCGACAGTTAAAATGTCGGACAAAATTCGGAGGGGAAATGTGGAAAAGTCACAGTTCAGCGACGTAAAGAGGGGGGGGATGACCCACAAGGTTACCTTTCGCCTCGATGCAAAACACCACCAGGAGCTTGAGTCTTGCGCCGATACCTTTCACGCCTCGGTCGCGTTCCTTGTCCGACACCTCGTGGTCCGCTTCCTGGAAGATCAGCGGCGCAATAACCCCACGTCCGTTGCGCGTCTCAGAGGTATGCCATGATCGAGGCCCGCCCTGCTCTCCCGGTTGATATCGACCGGCTGCTCTTGGACGTGAACACCCAGTTCAACCCGTTACGCCCTGAGTTCCTGCTGGACTTCCACGTCTCCGGCGCCCAGGACGGCCTCGTCTACGTCTCCTTTGCCCTCCCGGAAGGCATGACCCGGCTTTTCGTCTCGTTCCTTCAGTCCATGGCCGGTTTCTTCCGCTTCGTGGACATCAAGGCCCGTTCCGCTTCCGCCATCGTCAAGGCTCACGATCCGGCCGAGCTTGAGAAAGTGGAAGTGATGCAGAAAGACTTCCACAAAGAGGTCTGCGAGATCTTCGACCAACTCACCGCTGACGGCGTGGAAGTGAAAGAGGCAGTCAGGCGCACGAATTCCGCCCTGAAGGCTTCCGGCTCCCCTTGGGCGACCTATGAGACCATTTCGAGCGTTCTCCGATCTGCGGGACGATTTCGGCGGCGGAAGGGGGTGAAACGATGATTCGTGAACCTCCCTTGAGCTATCGGCCCTTTCAATGGCTCGACTGGCTCGTCTGGCTGAAGAAACAGGAACAACAGGCGTATCGAAAAAACCGATAGACAATGACAGACAAACGTCCTAAAAAGGCAGACAAGTAACCGCTGTCATTTCGGGTAAGGGAAAGCTGCATTAACCAACAAAATCAGTTACATAGATTATATCTTATGGGACGTTAACAACGTCCGGATGTGACACCATGAAAAACGCCAGGGTCCCCCTCCGTTGGTCATTCGCTCTGTCGGTGGCAGACGTCCTAGACATTTGCAGGGTTGGCTTCGGCCCTGGCCGTGTCGGCAATCAGCTTTCTCAGCTTCGTTATGGTGGCGCGCTCCATTGGTTTGCCGGTGATGCTGCTTTTGGGTACCCGGTAAATGTCGCCAAGCGCATAGATGGTACATTCGATTATCACTTTACCTTCTTTTAAGTATATATGTGAATAATCGACAAACGAGCCTCCTCGTCGAATAGTTACGACATCTGTTTCATAGGCAATGTTCCTACTGCGCAGAAACTCCTCCACCTCTTCGCTTGACTCAGCAAACAGATGCAGGTCGATGTCGCTTGCAGCGGTTACTGCCCCAGTGAGCACCGACCCGACCAGAAACGGACGGAACAGCGCCAGCATTTCCATACAGCGCAGGGCTGTGCAGCGCATCTGGTGCAGCCGCTCCGGGAGAGTCTTCTCTTCATGGATTGCGATGAGTCGCTGGAGCTCCTTATGGATCTCAGCATTGCTGGGCAGATGCGAACCGAGCGAGAGGCTCTTTTCCGGCCCGAAACGTCTCGCCGCCTTTCGTTTGGCGTCGCGGTATTCGCTCACCCCCTCGGCATACATGAGGCGGGCCGCTTCCTGCGCAATGAGTTGCCGAATTCTGTCTTCTCTCATATACATTTACAGTATATCAAGGCGTTGGCAGAGTTACACACGGGCACCCCATGGTTCGGTTTACGAAACCCGGAGTCGACGCCGGATGGTGGTATACTCTATTATATCAAGATACTCATGATGTTTTCCCCAGTTGCCGCCCTCCCCGTTCTGAGTCGGTACAGGGTGGGGTGGTACGATTCCGGAGGGGATCATGGTGCGATTGCCAAGAGAGTGCCATGAGCGTCTTGCGAAACGGTTTGCGAGGAGTGTGGTGCTGAGATCGTGGAGGAGCGGCTGCGGGTGGTTTCGTATGCGACGCATTGCGTCAGTTGTCAGGCCCGGCAGAAAGGTCCGCCCCATGGATCGGGCGTGACCCTCTGACGAGTACGGCGCGGGAGGCGACCATGCGGGAAGCGATGTTCTACGAGCGGCTGAACGATAACCTTGTCCGTTGCGGTCTCTGCCGGCATCGTTGCCAGATCGGCGACGGTGCCCGTGGCATCTGCGCGGTGCGGGAGAATCGGGGAGGAACCCTCTATTCTCTCGTCTACGGCAAGCTGGTGGCGGAAAACGTTGACCCCATCGAGAAAAAACCTCTGTTTCACGTGCTGCCGGGGAGCAGATCCTTTTCCATAGCTACGGTGGGATGCAATTTCCGCTGCCGCCATTGTCAGAACTACTCGATTTCTCAGGTGCCCCCCAAAGCTCCCATCCTGGGCGAGGATCACTCGCCCCAGTCCGTGATCCGGAAGGCTCAAGCCACGGGCTGCCGCTCCATTGCTTACACCTACACCGAACCGACCATTTTCTTCGAGTTTGCCTATGACACCGCCCGCCTCGCCAAGGAGGCCGAGCTGCTGAATACGTTCGTCACCAACGGCTATATCACGAAAAAGGCGCTGACTACAGCGGCGCCGTACCTGGATGCGGCGAATATCGACCTGAAGGGGTTCAGCGAGGGATTCTACCGCGACTACATCCATGCCCGCCTTTCCGAAGTGCTCGACTCGATCGTGGAGCACCGGAAGCTCGGTATCTGGCTTGAACTGACCACGCTCGTCATCCCGGGATTGAATGATTCCGATGAGGAACTGCAGGGTATCGCCTCGTTCATAGCGGGCAATCTGGGGGTGGATACCCCCTGGCATGTGACCCAGTTCTACCCCACCTACCAGTTGACCGACCGGCCCCGGACCCCGGTGGCAACCCTGCGCCGGGCACGGGACATCGGCAAGGCGGCAGGGTTGCGCTATGTGTACGAAGGAAATGTCCCCGGTGAGGGGGGAGAGAATACTTTTTGCCCTTCCTGTGCCGCCCTGCTGATCGGCCGCCACGGATATCTCATTGAAAGGAACAGGATCGAAAACGGAGCCTGTCCCGACTGCGGCGCGGTCATCGCCGGCATCGGCATGTGACCGCTGTCAGATCTTCCGGTTGTCGATGACCCGCTGGGCCTTGCCCTCGTGACGCGGGATGCTGTTGGGCTCCACGAGCTTCACTGTTGCCCCCACGCCGAGGACCGAGTCTATCCGCTTTTCCACCATCTCCAGGAAGGCCTTCTGCTTCTTCATCTCGTCGAAGAAGATGTTCTCGGTCACCTCGATGTGCACTTCGAGCACATCCTGAGCTCCGTGACGCTCCAGGACGATCTGGTAATGGGGCTCGCATCCTTCGATGGCGAAGAGGATCTCTTCGATCTGGGAGGGGAAGACGTTGACCCCTTTGACGATGAGCATGTCGTCGCTTCGGCCCATGGTCTTCTTCATCCGCACATTGGTTCTGCCGCACGCGCAGGGGGCATAGTCCAGGCTCGTGATGTCGCGGGTCCGGTAACGGATCATGGGGAACGCTTCTTTGGTGAGGGTGGTCAGCACCAGCTCTCCGATGCTTCCAGGCGGCAGCACTTCCCCTGTTTCCGGGTCGATGATTTCCGCGATAAAGGCATCCTCGGAGATGTGCATGCCACACTTGTACTCGCAGTCGCCGGCCACGCCCGGGCCGATGATCTCGGACAGGCCATAGTTGTCGGTGGCGCTGACGAAAAGGCGGTTTTCGATCTCTCTGCGCATGGCCTCGGACCAAGGCTCTGCCCCGAAGAGACCAACCTTCAGCGAAAGGCTTTTCGGATCGATCCCCATCTTTTCCATCCGGTCGGCAATGGTGATGGCATAGCTGGGGGTGCAGACAAGGGCCGTGGTCTTGTAGTCCTGCATGATCATAATCTGCTTTTCGGTATTGCCGGCGCTCATGGGGATGACCGACGCGCCGATGGCCTCCGCGCCGTAGTGGAGACCGAAGGCGCCGGTGAACAGGCCGTAGCCGAAGGCGATCTGGACCACGTCATCGTGGGTGACGCCTGCGGCGGTCATGAAGCGGGCCACCAGGTTGGACCAGACCTTGATGTCGTGCTTGGTGTAGCCGACCACGGTCGGTTTGCCGGTGGTCCCGGATGACGAGTGGATCCGCACCACTTCCCGCAGGGGGACCGCGAACATGCCGTAGGGGTAGTTCAGGCGCAGATCTTCCTTGGTGGTGAACGGGAGTTTCTTCAGATCCTCCAGCGACTGGATGTCTTCGGGAACAATGCCACGTTCGGTGAACTTGTTGCGGTAACAGGTTACGTTCTTGAACGCCCTGTTGAGTGTTGCCTGGAGCCGTTCAAGCTGGAGTTGCTCAAGCTCCTCCCTCTGCATGCATTCGTACTGTTGATCCCAGATCTGCATACGCTTATCTCTCCCAGATCTCCTTTTTGTCCTTGCCTAAGTATGCGCGCTGAACCTCTTTGTTTTCCAATAGGTCAGGGGCCATCCCTTCAAGTATCACTTTACCTGTCTCTATGACGTAGCCCCGGTCGGCCATCTTGAGGGCTGCCTTGGCGTTCTGCTCAACCAGAAGCACGGTTGTCCCCCGATCACGTCGCAGCTGCTCGATAACCTTGAAAATCTCTTGCACTACCAGGGGAGCCAACCCCATGGACGGTTCATCCAGCAGCAGCAGCTTGGGCCGTGCCATGAGGGCCCTGCCCATGGCGAGCATCTGCTGTTCGCCGCCGGAAAGGGTGCCGGCAGCCTGCTTGCGGCGTTCGTGCAGACGGGGGAACAGCGCGTAAATGTCATCCAGGTCTTTGCGGATGTTGCCCCGCCCTTCCCTGCCGCGATACCGGAGATAAGCGCCCAGCTCAAGGTTGTCCTCCACCGACAGGGGCTTGAACACCTGGCGCCCTTCGGGGACCTGGCAGATGCCGAGCTTCACGATCCGGTCCGGCCCGAGTCCGGCCAGGTCCTGGTCCTCGAAGAGGATCTTGCCCGCTGCCGGCGGCGTGACCGCGGAAATGGAGTTGAGCATGGTGGTCTTGCCGGCGCCGTTGGCGCCGATCAGCGTAACGATCTCCCCCCTGTTGAGATGCAGGGAGATGTTCTTGAGCGCATGGACCTTGCCGTAGTAGGTATTGACGTTCTTGATCGTTAACATAAATGACCGGGTATGCCTAGCCTTC
Source organism: Geobacter sp. PheSNFMC (assembly GCF_059620965.1). NCBI lineage: Bacteria > Pseudomonadati > Thermodesulfobacteriota > Desulfuromonadia > Geobacterales > Geobacteraceae > Geobacter > Geobacter sp. PheSNFMC. The sequence continues at coordinate 82,117 of NZ_JCAMRN010000006.1, read as the reverse complement.
GCCCAGATAGGCCGCTATGACGTCGGGATTTTCCTGGATCTCACGCGGCGTCCCCTGGGCAAGCGTGCGTCCCAGGTTCAGTACCACTATCGCCTCGCAGATGTCCATCACAAGCTCCATGTCGTGCTCGACCAGGGCCACGGTAACGCCCGACTCGCGGATCTTCTGAATCAGGCGCGCCAACTCCAGGGTTTCACGACTGTTGAGGCCCGCGGCAGGCTCATCCATGAGGATGAGCTTCGGCTCCAACGCCATGGAGCGTGCAATTTCAAGGAGTCGCCCCTTGCCGAAGGGAAGATTGGCGGCATCCACGTCGGCCAGGTCGGCAATGCCGGTGAATTCGAGCCAGTGCAGCGCCCGTTCGCGCAGCCGCCGCTCTTCGGCCATCTGCCAGGGAGCGCGAAGCGCCGAGGCGAAGATGCCGCTTTTCCCCTTTGTATGGAGTCCCACCATGACGTTTTCAAGCACCGTCATCTTGCCGAAGAGCTCGATGTTCTGAAAGGTGCGGACCATGCCGAGGGTGGCGAGTTTCTCCGGCGCCAGGCGGGTCACGTTTCTGCCGTCCAGCAGGACTGTTCCGGCAGTGGGGGTGTAGATGCCGGTCACGATATTGAACAGCGTGGTCTTGCCGGCCCCGTTGGGCCCGATGATACCGGTGATGCCTCCACCCTGAATGGTAAAGGAAACATCGTCAAGAGCCGTAACGCCGCCGAAGCGCTGGGTGATTCCACGGACCTCAAGCATCGGCAGTCCCCTTATCCACGCGGGAGCGGAACCGGTGCAGCAGATCCGGGATGCCGCGCACGAGCCCGCCGGGCATGAACATGGTCATGAAGATGAGGAGCAGGCCGTACACCACGATATCATAGTCCTGGAACGCCCTGAGCAGTTCGGGGAGAAGGGTCAGGAGCGTGGCGCCGAGGAATGAGCCATAGATGCTTCCGAGCCCGCCGATGATTACCATGGTGACCAGTTCCACTGAAAAATTGAACCCGAACGACGTGGGCGAGACAAAGGTCATGGTATGGGCATAGAGGCTCCCGGCCACCGAGGAGATGACCGCCGACAGGGCGAACACCTGTACCTTCAGGAGGCGCACGTTGACCCCCATGACCCGGGCAGCCACTTCGGAGTCGTGAATGGCGCGCAGCCCCCTGCCGATACGCGAATTGACCAGGTTGACGGAGAGAAGAATGGTTACCAGGGCGATGCCCCAGATGAGATAGTAGTTTTTCAGGTCCGAGTCAAAGGTCACGGAGCCGACCTCCAGATTCGGGATCCCGGGGAACCCCGAGGGGCCGCCCGTCAACTCCACTGCCTCGTTGAAGATGATGTAGACGATGATCCCGAAGCCGAGGGTGGCCATGGCCAGGTAGTGTCCCTTGAGTTTCAGGATCGGGAAGCCGATGGCAAATGCAAGAATGCCGACCGCGCCCGCGACTGCCACCATGGCAAGCCATGGATTCCAGCCATAGGTCGCGGTGAGGATGCCCGAGGCATAGGCGCCGAGCCCGAAGAATGCGGCCTGCCCCAGAGATATCTGCCCGGCATAGCCCAGAAGCAGGTTGAGTGCAACGGCGAGCATGGTGTGGATGCCGACAAAGACAAAAACATTAAGCAGGTAGCCCTCAGAGATCAGTACCGGCAGCGCCATGATCAACAGTGAGAAGGCGATGAATCTCGCACTCTGAAGTTTTGCTAGAGATAATACATGCATCATGTTGATTTTCCGTTCAGTTACACGCGCTCGGTCTCGCCCTTGCGGAACAATCCCTGGGGACGGACAAAGAGAATCAGCAACAGGATGATAAAGGCAATGGCGTCCTTGTAGCCGGAGGAAAAGAGTCCCGCGCCAAGCGATTCCAGGATGCCGAGGAGAATGCCACCCAGGATGGTGCCGAGGCCGCTGCTCATGCCGCCGATGATGGCGGCGCAGAATCCTTTGAGGCCGAGCATGATGCCCACATCGTAGGAGGTCATGGTGAGCGGAGCGATGATGATGCCGGCCAGGGAACCCATTGCCGAGCTGATGGCAAAGGAAAAGAGCACCATGCGCCGCACATCGATCCCCACCAGGCCGGCGGCCCGGCGGTTATAGGCGCAAGCCCGCATAGCCTTGCCGCTGATGGTGTAGTTGAAGTAGAGCTTGCTGCAGATCATGACAACGATGGTCACCGTAAAGATCCAGAGGTGCTGAGGCAGGATGGTCGCCTCCCCCAGATGGATCGGCTCATTGCCCGAGAATGTGGGAATGGCGTGGGTGTCCTTGCCCCAGATGATCATGGCAATACCGCGGATGAGAATGCTGCCGCCGATGGTGATGATGACGAGGCTGATGGGCGAGGCATTCTTCATGGGACGGATGGCGAGGCGTTCGAACACCACTCCCACGAGGGTGGTGGCGCCGATTGCCAGGATTATGGCTGCCAGCAGCGGCAGATTCAGGGCCGTCAGAAAGAAGAGCGTAAACATGCCGCCGAGCATCACGAGTTCGCCCTGGGCGAAATTGATGATGCCGGTGGCGTTATGAATAATGGCGAATCCCACCCCGATCAGGGAATAAATGGCCCCCGTGGAAAGTCCGGAAAGGAGATACTGTGCTAGCTGATGGCCTAAATTCATGGTGTTTGCATCCGGCTCACAATGAGGGAGCGCAGGCCGGGACAGCCTGCGCTCCCATGATTCGGTCGATAGGGCGTGGAACGTGCGCTACTTGACGAGGGCAAAGTCCTTGTTGTGGATGGTCACGAGGACAAAGGCATCCTTGCCGAGACCGGCATGGTCGGCGGCAGAGTAGGTAAAGATGCCTCCAATGCCCGCGAAGTTTCTGGTCTTCTCCAGTTGGTCACGGATGGCGGCAGGCCTGTCGCCTCCGCGCTCCAGGGCTCCCTTCAGCAGCATCACCGCATCCCAGGCATGGCCGCCGAAATGGTCACCCTCGGCCCTGAATTGCTTCTGGTAGTCCTTGACGTATGCCATGAGCGACTTCTTCTGCTTGTCCGCGGCGGGGAGCAGGTCGGCGACGATGACCCGTCCCGACGGCAGCATGATTCCTTCGGCAGCTTCGCCGGCAAGCTCGATGAACTTCTTGGATGAGACGCCATGGCTCATGTAGACGGGAATGGCGAGCCCAAGCTGCCTGGCGTTGCGGGCAATGACGGCGGGGCCGGGGTTGGTGCCCCAGCAGATCACTGCCTGGGCGCCGCTGCCGCGGATCTTGGTGAGCTGGGCCGTCATATCCGTGTCCTTGGGCCCATACGTGTCATCGGAAACGATCTGGATGCCGTGTTGCGCCGCCTGGGCCTTGAGCTGCTCGCGCCCGGAAGAGCCGAACCCGTCGGACACCGTCAGGATCGCCACCTTGCTCATCCTGAGGCGGTTGAGGTTCTCATAGATCTTTGCCACCGCAAGCCCGTCGTTCTGGGCGGTCTTGAAGACCCATTTTTTCGCTGGTTCGGTGATCTTGCTGCCGGCAGCGCAGGAAATGAGGGGAATCTGCGCCTTTTCAACGATGGGGATGACCGCCATGGTGTCCCCGGTCGTGCTGGGGCCGATGATGGCAACCACCTTGTCATCCTTGATGAGCCGGTTGGCCGCTTGCACGGCCTTGGTGGCGTCGCCCTGCGTGTCATAGACGATCAGTTCGACTTTTCTTCCCTTGATGCCGCCGGAGGCGTTGATCTTGTTGACCATCATCTGGGCGGTGTTCCGTTCCGGCTCCCCCAGGAACGATGCTGGTCCGGTCACGGCGAAGAGTGCGCCGATCCGGATGGGAGACGCGGCAAACACGTTGGCAGCCAGCACCATGAACGATGCGGCGAGCGTCAGGATAAAGGATCCTCTTTTCAGCATCACACCCCTCCCCATGTGTTATTTGACCAGTTCCCAGTCGCCTTTGGTCACACGGACCATCTCAAAGGCCGAGAGATCCAGACCGTTATGATCCGCGGGAGACATGGTGAAGATCCCCGAGACGCTGACCAGTTTCCGGGTCTGCTCAAGGCCGTCCCTGATCTGCTGGGGAGCGGTTCCCTTTTTCATGGCACCGCTAATCAGGAGGAACGCATCATAGGCATAGCCGCCGAAGGTCGAAGCCTCCACGCCGTACGCCTTGCGATAGGATTCGTCATAGGACTTGAGCAGCTTGTACTGGTGATCGTTCTTGGGAAGCTTGTCGAAAATGGCAAGCTTGCCCGCCGGCAACATGATTCCCTCGGCGGCGTCAGCCCCGGCCAGTTCGATGAACTTTTTGGACGCGACACCGTGGCTCATGTAGAGCGGAACCTTGATCCCGAGCTGCTTCATGTTGCGGGCAATGAGCGCAGGCCCCGGATTGGTTCCCCAGCAGATAACCGCGTCGGGCTTGGCAGCCTTGATCTTGGTGAGCTGGGCGGTCATGTCGGTATCCTTGGGGCCGTACACTTCATCGGCCACAATCCTGAAGCCCTTCTGGCCGGCCAGGGCCTTGAGCTGTTCGCGCCCCGAGGAGCCGAAGCCGTCGGAAACGGTAATAATGGCAAGAGACTTCTGCTTCAGCTTGGCCGCCTGGATCAGGATCTTTTCGGCAGCCACATGGTCATTGGCCGGGGTCTTGAACACCCACTTCTTGACCGGTTCGGTAATCTTGATGCCGGCGGCGCAGGAAATGAGCGGAATTCTCTCCTTTTCCGCCAGGGGTATGACCGCCATTGTTTCGCCGGTGGTGCTCGGCCCCACGATGACGCTCACCTTGTCGTTCTTGATCAGTTTGTTGGCCAGCTGAACCGCCTTGGTCACGTCTCCCTGGGTGTCGTAGACCACCAGTTCGAGCTTGCGGCCGCCGACCCCACCCCTGGCATTGGCGTCCTTCACCAGCATCTCCAGGGTGTTTTTCTCGGGCTCACCCAGAAACGAGGCGGGGCCGGTTATGGAAAAAAGCGCCCCGATCCTGAACGGCTCGGCTGCCGAGGCCATGCCGGCCACCAGCAGGCCGACGATACCGACGATAACGGCGAAGATTCTGTTCATGCTCCCCCCTCCTCCCTGATGCGATTACATCGCGTACAGGCGCTCTCCCTCAAGGACAGTGAATCCGCTGCTGATGAGGGCCGTGATGGCCTTCTCGGTCTCATCGAAACGGAAGATGATCACCGCGTTCTCGCCGCACCGCTCCACGAAAGCATACATGTATTCCACATTGATACTCTCCCGGTCCAGCGACTGGAGGATCTGGGACAGCCCGCCGGGCCGGTCCGGGACTTCGACGGCCACAACTTCGGTCTTGCTGACCGTGAACCCCCTGTCTTTTAGGACCTGCTTGGCCTTCTCCCGGTCATTGACGATGAGTCGAAGGATGCCGAAATCCGAGGTATCGGCCAGGGACAGGGCCCTGATGTTGACCCCTGCCTCGCCGAGGATGCGCGTCACTTCCGCCAGGCGGCCCGACTTGTTTTCTATGAAGATCGAAATCTGCTCTACTTTCATGGCTTCCTCCCCGTGAGGCCGGAATGGTTGCGTGATGCATTGTCAACTGATCAGCCGGTTGTCGATGACCCTTTTTGCCTTACCCTCGCTCCGGGCGATGGTCTGGGGCTCCACCAGCCTCACCTTGCAGGTGACGCCGAGCAGGTCCTTGATCTCCTTCTCGATGCTGTGCGAAAGGGCCTGGAGCACCTTGATTTCGTCCGAGAAGAGCTGCTCGCCCACCTCGACCTGCACTTCAAGAGTGTCCAGGTTGTCCTTGCGATCGATGATGAGGAGGTAGTGGGGCTCGACCCCTTCGATCCGCATGAGGATCGATTCGATCTGGGACGGGAACACGTTGACCCCGCGGATGATGAGCATATCGTCGCTGCGCCCCGTCATGCGCGAGAGGCGGGCATGGGTGCGTCCGCAACTGCACGGCTCGTAGGTGAGGCTCGTGATGTCCCGGGTGCGGTAGCGGATAAGAGGGATGCCTTCCTTGGTGATGGTGGTGATGACCAGTTCGCCCCGCTCCCCCTCGGGCAGCACCTCGCCCGTGTCGGGATTGATGATCTCGGGAATGAAGTGGTCCTCCCAGATATGGAGGCCCTTCTTGGCTTCGCGGCACTCGATGGCCACGCCGGGCCCCATGATCTCCGACAGGCCGTAGATGTCAATGGCACAGAGGTTGAGCTTCTGTTCGATCTCGGTGCGCATCGATTCGGACCACGGCTCGGCGCCGAAGATGCCCACGTGAAGCTTGAGCTGGCGGAAGTCAACCCCTTCCTCCCGGGCAGCCTCGGCCATGAACAGAGAGTAGGAAGGGGTGCAGGTAAGGACCGTCGAGCCGAAGTCCTTCATGATCATGATCTGCTTCTTGGTGTTGCCGCCGGACATGGGAATGACCGAGGCTCCCAGTCGCTCGGCACCGTAGTGGGCGCCGAGGCCGCCGGTAAAGAGTCCGTAGCCGTAGGCGTTGTGAATGATGTCACCCTTGTGGACGCCGGCGGCGGCAAAGGAGCGCGCCATGAGTTCCGACCAGATTTCGATGTCTTTCCGTGTGTAACCGACCACGGTCGGCTTGCCGGTGGTCCCGCTCGACGCATGGATCCGCACGATGTCGTCCATGGAGGCGGCAAACAGGCCGTAGGGGTAACTGTCGCGCATGTCCTGCTTCACGGTAAAGGGAAGCCGCCGGAGATCGTCAAGGGATTTGATACAGCCGGAGGTAATGCCGGCGCGCTCGAAGCTCTGGCGGTAGAACGGCACGGCTGTCTGAACGCGGGCAACGGCCGCCTGGAGGCGCTTGAGCTGCACGGCTTCCAGTGCCTTGCGGGGAAGCGTTTCAAACTCTTCGTTGTGGTAACTCATGGCAACCTCGACTGTTACAGGGCTCTGCCCAACTGGAAGGCCTTACGGTTCACATCGAGCGCCTTGGGGGGAACCATCCGCTCCAGGGCCTTGTGCCAGCATTCGTCAGGGATGTCGAGTCGCTTGGCCACGGCACCCAGGAGCACCGTGTTGGCGGCCCTGACATTGCCGGCCTCGGCGGCGAGGTGCTGTCCGTCCACAAGAAGAAAATCGGGGAACAGCGTCCGAATCCTGTCCGGCAGATCATCGGGGTAGCTCGCCTGCCCCAGGAGCACCGACGGCGGCGAAATGCGCAGGTCGTTGGCCACCACGGTACCCCCCTTCCTGAGCAGGGGCAGATAGCGATAGGTTTCCATCAGCTCGAAGCCGAAGAGGATGTCCCCCTCCCCTTCGGGCACGATGGGCGAATGGACTTCCTTGCCGTAGCGGACATGGGAGACAACGCTCCCTCCCCGCTGGGACATGCCGTGGATCTCGCTCTTTTTCACGTCGAACCCGGCCAGCATGAATGCCTCGGAGAGGATTTCAGACGCGAGCAGGATTCCCTGCCCGCCCACGCCCACCAGGAGGATGTTGGTGATGGTGTCGCTCATTGGGCCCTCCCGATGGCATCGAACTTACAGAGCTGGCGGCAGACATCGCAGCCGTTGCAGAGCAGGGGGTCGATCTTGGCCTTCCCCTTTTTGCCGTCCGGCGCGGGAATCCATTCAATTGCCGGGCAACCGATCTTCAGGCACGCCTTGCAGCCGGTGCAGTGGTCCTGGTCGACGGACAGGACGAGCCCCTTCTGGAAGACCCCTTCCCGCTTCACCAGCACGCAGGGACGGTTGGTGATGATCACCGACGGCTCGGGACGGTTCATCTCCTCCTGAAGAGCCGCGCGGGTCTGGTCGAGGTCCAGGGGGTCCACCACCCGCACGTGCTGGATGCCGAGGGCCGTGCAGAGCTGGACCAGATCCACCGCGTTGGTGGAATCGTTCATCAGGGTCCAGCCGGACGCCGGATTGTCCTGGCGCCCCGTCATGGCCGTGATCCTGTTGTCGAGAATCACCACCGTTGCGGGGGCTTTATTGTAGGCCATCTCCATGAGGCTGTTGACGCCCGTGTGGAGGAAGGTCGAGTCGCCGATCACTGCCACGACCTTTTTCTTCTCCTCGTCCGAAAGGACGCGCACGATGCCGCTGGCGCTGCTGATGCTTGCCCCCATGCAGACACAGGTATCCATGGCGTTGAGGGGCGGCATGAAGCCGAGTGTGTAGCAGCCTATGTCACCGGTCACATAGGCCTTCAACTGGTTGAGTGTGAAAAAGACGCCGCGATGGGGACAGCCGGGGCACATGTTCGGCGGACGGCCCGGAAGATTCTCCACCGTCACCTGGGGAGCACCGGGGATGCCGAAGGCGGCACGCAGCCGACCCGGTGTCAGTTCTCCGCACAGGGGGATGACGTCCTTGCCGGTGACGCTGATGCCGGCAGCCTTCACCTGATCCTCGATAAACGCGTCCAGCTCCTCCACCACGATAAGCTTCGAGACCTTCGAGGCAAACTCCCTGACAAGCTCCATGGGGAGAGGATACACCATGCCGAGCTTGAGCACCGAGGCGTTGGGGAACACCTCGCGAACATACTGGTAAGACACCCCCGCGGTTATGATGCCGAGTTCCGTGTCGCGCATCTCCACCCGGTTGACGGCAGCGGTGCGACCATAGTCCGCAAGCTTCAGGAGCCGCTCTTCCACAAAGGGGTGCCGCACCCGGGCATTGCCGGGGAGCATGACGAGCTTGGCGGGATTCTTGACGAGCTTCGGCGTGGGGAGGCCGGTTGCCGGTTCACCCAGCTCCACGATCGATTTGCCGTGGGATATCCGGGTGCAACTGCGGAGCATGACCGGGGTATCGAATTGCTCCGAAATCTCGAATGCAAGCCTGGTGAAATCCTTGCACTCCTGGGAATCAGCCGGCTCCAGCATCGGGACCTTGGCGAACCGTGCATAGTTGCGGCTGTCCTGCTCGTCCTGGGACGAATGCATCTCGGGGTCATCCGCCACGACCAGCACCAATCCGCCACCCACCCCGGTGTACGACAGGGTGAAGAGCGGGTCGGCCGCCACGTTGACTCCCACGTGCTTCATGCAGGCGATGGAACGACCGCCGCCGAACGAGGCGCCGATCGCGACCTCCAGGGCAACCTTTTCGTTGGGTGCCCATGAAGCGTCAATTTCCTTGTAGTTGACGATGGTTTCGAGAATTTCGGTGGAGGGGGTACCCGGATAGGCACTGGCAACCTTCACCCCCGCCTCGAAGGCTCCTCGGGCGATGGCTTCGTTGCCGGATAGAATTTCCTTCATGGTTGTCTGGTTCCTGAAAAATAAAATAAGGGGCATGCCCCCTAAAAAGGTGCAAAGACTATACAAATAAGGGGATTGTAAGTCAACTGCTTTGTAAAACGGGTTTTTACTGCCAAAGAACTGTTTGGTCGGACCAAACTCGCCCGACCTGTTGACAGTGCGGCATACTCCCGTACCATGTGAAGAAAACGAAGTAATTCAGCAATGGGGAGGTCACTATGAAGCGGGTTATTCGGGAAGCAGCAGTGGGACTGGGCCTGTGTGCGCTTGCATTGTCTGCTGATGCCGCCGGGCCGGCGGACAGGGGCAGGGAGCTTTTTGAAAGTACACAACTGGGAACGAGCGGCACAAGCTGCAGCAGTTGTCATCCCGGCGGGAAAAAGCTCGAATGGGCCGGCTCCAGCTACGATGACGCGAAGCTTGCCGCAATTGTAAACCGTTGCATTGAAAAGGCCCTCAAGGGGAAACCGCTCGACCCGGACGGAGAAGACATGAAGGCCCTTATGCAGCACATCAGGAGCTTTGGGAATCCCGGGGGCTAACTATTCAACGGTGCGGGCAAGGCCAATCAGGGCACCTTCCAGCAAGCCGAAGTCGCTGACGGTCATGGTTTCGAAGCCGAACAGGTCCATAGTGGCAAGTGTTATGAGCGTTCCGGCCACGATAAGATCTTCCCTCCCCTTTTCCAGGCCGGGCACCGTCAGGCGTTCGGCCGGGGAAAGGGGAAGAAGCAGGGCCAGAATACGCGCGATTTCATCACGGGACAGCAGGTGGTTGTTGACTCGCCGATAATCGTAATCGGTCATTCCCAGGCTGATGGCGGCCAGGGTCGTTGCCGTGCCGGCAGTGCCCACCAGCGTCGCTCCCGCAAGCTGTCCATCGAGTGCCCTGCCGGCCAGCCGTTCCCTGAGCCCGGCGAGTTCGCGCCCGACCTTCTCCTCCATGGCCGGCAGGTCGGGCTTGCCTTCCGTCAACCTCACCACCCCCAGGGGAAGACTCTCGGTGTACAGGGGAGCGTTCCCGTTGGCAAGGGTGTATTCGGTGCTCCCTCCCCCCACGTCAAAAACGAAGAATCGTCCCTCCTTCCGGTCGAGGCCCGACAGGACCCCCGCCAGAGTCAGAAGCCCCTCCTCTTCCCCGTCGATCACTTCCAGGCTGATGCCGGTCCGCTCGACCACGTGGGCGCAAAAATCCGCGCCGTTCACGGCGTCCCGAACCGCGCTGGTCGCCACGGCCCGCACACGGACGACGCCCGCGCGGCGCATCTCGTCCGCAAAGTCGACAAGAGCGGCCAGTGAGCGGTCCCACGCCTCCCGCGAAATCCCCCGCTCATCTGTAAACCCTCCACCAAGTCGGGTTATGTGACGCCTTACGAGCAGGTGCTCAATCCGGCCCTCCTCTACTTTCCCGATCAGGAGGCGGGCCGTATTGGTGCCAAGGTCGATGGAGGCTGCCGGGAACGACATCAGGTGAACTCCTTCCTGGTTTCGATGATGGTGACGCTCGAGTCGGCGGCCTTCACAAAGGCAGTGATCATGTCAGCGTAGATTATGCCAGCGCGAACAGAGCACTTGCCTGCCGAGAGGCGCTTGATGTGTCCATCAAGCATTGCCTCGCGCTGCCGGCCCACTTCGTTGCGCAGCGTCCGGCCCTGCTCGACGGCATCGGGCGGCGGATTATCCATAGTCTCGACCGCCAGGTCAACGAGCTTCTCCACTGTCCGGGCGAGGTGCCTGATCTCGGTCATGGCAGCGTTGGAAAAGAGGAGCTTTTCCTCCTTCTTGCGCCTCAGATAGTCGAGGACCGCCTCGCTCTGGTCCGCCACATGTTCCAGTTCGCCGATCAACTGGAGCATGACCGGGATTTCCATTGATTCCTCGGGCGCGAGCTCACGCCGCGACAGTGAGACGAGAAAATCGGTCAGGTCCCGCTGGAGGATATCGACCGCGATCTCCTTCTGGCGGATGCCCACGGCCTTTCGGGCATCGTAGCGGAAAAACTGCTCGACCATTTCACAATACATGGTCCGGGAGATGCCTGCCATGCGCCTCAACTCGCTGCGCGCCTGCAGCAGTGCAATCGTCGGTGTATTGAGCACCCGCGGATCGATGAACACGGTGCGGGCCTCCACGCTGGATGCCCGCTCGCTGCCGGGAATGATGCGCGGCGCGGTGCGTGCGAAAAAGCCGATGAGCGGCAGGAAAATAACCGCGCTCATGATGCTGAACAGGGTGTGGGTATTGGCCAGGACCCGGGAGATGCCGGCGGATGATGCGATATCCTCCGGAGAGATGTAGGTGACAAAGGAAAGGTACGAGGGAAATACCAGCATCACCACCACGACGGCAAGGACGTTTACCATGAAGTAGAAAAAGACCGTCCGCTTCGCCTCAAGTGTTCCGCCGATCGAGGCAAAGGCCGTGATTACAGAAGTCCCGAGGAGTTCGCCGATCACCATGGCGGCTCCGGTTTCGAAGGAGACCAGGCTGCTCCCCGCCAGGGCCATGATCACGGCGATGGCGGTGCTTCCCGACTGGACGAGCAAGGTGAGCGTCGCACCGAACAGAACGGCGGCAGCCCGTTTGGGGATGAACAAACCCTGGTGGGTGAACACAATGGCATATTCCTGGAGCGGCTGGAGATTCGACTCCATGATGCGAAGTCCAAGGAACAGGAGCCCGGCGCCCAGAATGAGTTCACCGGCATTCACCCACCTCCGCCGGCGGAGGAAACAACGCAGACAGACCCCCACGAAAACGGCCGGCAGGGCAAAGGAGCTGATCTTGAAGGCGATGAACTGGACGGCAAGGGTCGTGCCGATGCCGGTTCCCAGGAGGATGCCCAGGGCCTGGTAGAGAGAGATGAGCCCCGCATTGATGAACCCGACCGTGATGATGCACGCGGCGCTGGACGACTGGAGGAGCGACGACAGGGTGCTGCCGAGAAGGGCTGCGGTCAGGCGGTTTCCGGCAATGCGCTCCAGGTGGCGCCGAAACCGGTCGCCGGCAATCTTCTGGAGCCCCTCGGACATGGTCTTCATGCCGAGGATGAAAACGCCGAGCCCGCCCAGGGCTTCTAGGATGGAGAGGTACTGCATGGGTCCGGTTACGGGCGGAAGCTACTTGCCGACCACGAAGGGGAAGAGGAAGTCGGGCGCCGCCGACTTTGAGCTGCCGCTGCGGTAGATGAAAAGCTTCACTTCCTTGACGGCGCCGAGATCGATCCGGAAGTAGACGAGTCCGGTCGTCTTTGCTCCGGGGATCACCGGGTCGGCCGCCAGCGCGCGGGTCTGGATGTCCTGGGGATACACCTCGTAGTAGTAGGGAAGCTGCGACTCAGTGGTGTTGTAGAAGGAGGTCCGCTCGTAGTCTTCCAGATAATAGAACCCGACGTAGGGATAGGGAATGAGATAGTAGGAATCCCGGCTCATCAGCTCTTTGACCTTTTCGGGAGTCAGGGGGAGGTACTGGCGATTCTGGTCGTCAAGCAGCACGAAAGAACCCGCATCGAACCCGATTTCCCGCGGGGACTGGTTGTCGATGGTGACCACGAAGGCAGTCACTGTCCCATCAAGATTGTAGGACACCATCTCCGTGTTGGAATTTGCCACAGTGATGGATACACCGTCTTTGGCGACGGTCTGGGAGTTGTCGGAGAGGTTCACGACTCCCTGCGGTACCTGCTGGGGAATGACCTTGATGCCGCTACAACCGGCGAGAAGCAGCACCGCGATGAAAAAGGCTAACATGTGGGCTTTCATGGCAGGACCCCCTGAATGGCTGGCGAACAGGAAAGAGTGTAGCATGTTTCGACCCGGCTGTCCCTGCGAGATTGCCGGATAGAAATGAAGCCCCGCTCATCCGTGCGGATTATGGCCGGGACGGCGTACCGGCCCGCGATACATGCACTGCCGCAAAATCGTCGGAGAGCGTCAGAATCCGGATGAATTCGCGTCCATTGCCCGCTGATTCCGGTGCCGCGGCAAGAAAGATCTCCTGGGTGAGGGAGTGGCTGCTCCTGAGGTATTTTTCAGCCAGCAGGGCAAGGCTGAGGGAATTGCGCACCCGCTCCTCACCGTCGGCTCCACGGGAAGCAAACCCTTCGATCATGACGATGCGCCGGCCATCAAGGACTGCTACCCTGGCTGCCGCCGCGTCCAGTTGCTTGCGGACCGAGCGGTCAAGGCAGAACGTTTCGCCCGAGGGGCGTATGAATGCCACCTCTTCCCGCGGCTGTCTCTCGGCAGCGAAAGCAGCAATGCCGGCCAGGACACCGAAGGCGATGGCCAGAAATGTAAGTACGTGTCTCACGGCCTACTCTTCCTTGGCAATCAGAAATAGGATCTCGCCCCGGCGGTTGAGCTTTCTCCCTTCGGCAGTCTTGTTGTCGCCAATGGGCCTGGATTTGCCGAGCCCCTTCACAAAAAGGCGGGTCGGGTCGATCCCCTCTCGGGCAATGAGATAGCTGGCCACGGAAATGGCACGTTTGAGCGACAGATCCATGTTGTAGCCGGCCGAGCCGATGTTGTCCGTATGGCCGTCGATCCGGAGATAGACCCACCGCTTGTCCCTGCGGATCTGCTCGGCGACCTCGGAAAGAGCCTTTTTCCCTTCAGCGGAAAGGTTCCACTGATCGAAATCGAAGGAAACGTCGGGAAAGCGGAATTTCCGGTAAACGGTCATTGCTTCCGGAATATTCTCGTGCGCGGCGGATGCCACCTGGAAATTCTGGCCCTTGACATCGACGCTGTACAGGGGGGTAACCCCTTCCAGCCTGCTCAGGGTGTATTCAAGGGCCACATTCTCGTGACCGTCAACGGATCGGGTGGCCAGGCGCACCTCCTCGCCCCCCTGCCCCAGCGCCACCTCTTCGGAGGCGGCTGCCACCGCAACGGGGGCATTTGCGGCCTGGGCGGCAAGGGTCACCTTTCCGTATGGCTTGATAACGATATCTTCCCTGTCCTGGCCGAGGGGGACCTCAAGCGTGCTGACCGGAGCCGGCTGGGAAAGGGAGCTGATCAGGAGGGGTGAGATCGGAATGATCTTTCTGATCTTCGCAGGTTCTTGCTTCTTTTGCTTTTCACCTTCGAAGTCACCGCCCCCCAGGCGAGGGACGGGCTTGATATAGGTACCGACGCCTTGACAGGCGGTGAGACCGGCCACGGCGCGCCAATCTGGGCTGGCATCGGAAAGACCGAGCCCGCCGGCAAGGTTGAGGGTGAGGTGCGGCGAGATATAGTACTGGAGCCCGAGGAGCCCCTCCAGGGGAGCGTCTTGATCTGCGAAGCGCCCGGTGCTTCCCGTCAGCTCCGCCGTGAACCTCATGCGGGTTGCAGGCGTATAGTCGATGCCGAAGCCGTAGAGTATTTCATCGTCAACCGGCCTGTTGGCGGGAGAGCCTGTGAAGAGGTAGCCCAGGTTGCCGTGCACGCCGAGCTGTTCAGTGGAATAGGAGGTAATGATCCGACCGCCGCCGTGGGTCGTTCCATCCACATCGGGGTCTTCGGATATCTCTCGTTGCACAAAGAGATCGACTGCGGCCTTCAGGGGGGAGCTTCTCGTGCCGAGAAAACGGAGTTTGGTCCCGATTTCGGCATAGCCTCGGCCGGACCTGTCCTCATCGCCGTTGAACAACAGGTTCGGATAGCTGCCGTATATTTCCCAGAACGAACCAATGCCGAGCGTGAGCGAAGCGGGGAGGGTCAGGGCGTTATCAGTCTGCGTACCGGTGCCTATCCCCCACAATCCGACGCAGATGTTGCCCGCATCGAGGGTTTCGGCCGACGGGACCACAACGAGTCCCGTCTCGCCGCTGATGGATGGGTTAGCAAAAACCTCTGTGGCGAGCAGCGAGAGGAAGATTGTAAGAATTACCCGAAGTCTCTGCATTAAGAGGTGTCATCCGGAACGCTGACTAGATAGAAGTTTGACCACCGACTCACCAGATGTGCAAGCAGGAATCAGTTACTATCTACGCGCTCCTTCAGCTCCTTGCCGACCTTGAAAAATGGAAGTTTCTTGGGTTTGACCTCTATGGGTTCGCCGGTTTTGGGATTGCGCCCCGTATAGGACTTGTAATCCTTGACGACAAAACTCCCGAAACCGCGAATCTCAATTCGCTCATTGCGGATCATCGCACTACTCATGGCGTCGAATACAATATTGACGACTTCCTCAGCCTTTTTGTAGGTGAGGCCCTTCTCCGCCGCCAATGCCTCAATCAGTTCGGATTTGTTCATTCCCGTCCTCCTCAATAAAGTGAATAGACTACGATCTGCATCGCATGAAAGCGAGAACAGTATCCGTTACTATCTTTTCGGCGGGCAGGAGCGAAACTTTACCGATGAAGTCCAAATAATTTCAACAACATCGCAGTTGTTTCGCCACGTACGCAGCATCAGCGTGGCGCCCGCTCGCCTCAAGCATTGGTACGAGCCGTTGTGCGGCCTCCTTTTTCAGTGCGCCGCCAAGGAGCCGGGAGTAATGCTCAATGGCCGCGTCATGCTCTCCCCGGGCCTGCCGAAGGTCTCCCAGGAACAATTCTGCCTGTTCAGGGAGAATGTCCCGTTCGACCATGCTTTCCAGCAGAGCGATCGCCTCGTCAAAGCGGTTGCTCTCGGCCAGGAACTGGACAAGCCCCAGGTTGCCGAGGGGATTTCCCTCGTTGAGCTGCAAACAGCGGCGCAGAAGCGCTTCACACCGTCTACGGTCTCCCTCGCGGTGCGAGAGAAGTGAAAGCTCGTAGAGGAGCACATCGTTTTCGCCCTGGGCAAGCAGACGCTCAAAGATGACCCATGCCGTGCCGAGGTCTCCGTCGTGAGCGGCCAAATAGCCTTCTGCAAATTCCTTTCCCAAACCGAGATAACGCTCCGGCAAATCACCCGGCAAGGGGCGAACCAGGAGCTCAAACCGGTCCGACTCAGAGAGGCCGTCTTCTGAAATCTCCGCAGAATCGCTAGGATGGCAACTTGAGGACGAGCATCCCCCGCCACAGTTCTTTGAATGGACATGCGTGGCTGGCTGGGGAGCTGATTCCAGTGACGAGAGAAGTTTTCCCGTCTTTTCCCGTATGGTTACGTCATCTGCCAACTCCAGTGACAATTTAAGGTGATCCTCGGCCTTGTGCATGTCACCCCCCCGGATGCAGGCCTCGGCCTCCTCGATATTGGCTTCCGCCAGGCGGTTGCCGGCCATGGCCATCTTTTCCCTGATGGCAGCCGACAGGCCCGCAGATGACGGATCGGATGCGTCAAGAGCTTCCAGCGCGTCATCAAATGCTACCCGTGCATCGGCGTAGCGTCCGGCAGCAAGAAACTTGTCCCCCTTTTCCATACATTTGGCGGGGTCTTTGCGAAACAGCTTCCTGAAAAACATGACTACCTCCCGAAAAATCTTAACTTGGTGTACTTAATGACTATTGATCCCGTGACTAACCATTCAATCACTGCGGCAGCTCGCTGCGTTCCGCGCCCCGATAGAACGAAGCAAGCGCTTGCCGTTTATGTGGTTAGCCACCAAAGTAACAAATATCTGGCCGACCGGGGTCGGGCCATTGCTGCGTAACGTCAGGAGCGGACCAGAAGTGTCACGCTCTCTATGTGGTAGGTCTGGGGAAACATGTCGACGCCATGACTGCCGACCACGCGGTATCCCGCCTTGCGCAGCGTCCCGAGATCGCGCCCGAGCGTCGGCGGATCGCAGGAGACATACACGATGCGTTCCGGGGCCAGCATCGCCACTTCGCCGACCGCATTCCGGGCACCGGTCCGGGGAGGATCCAGGAGCACCGTGTCGAAATGCTCACCCGCCGCTCTCAGGCGGCGGGTGCCGTCTGCGGCGTCGATTACGACAAACTCCACGTCATTGATCCCGTTGAAGTCCGCGTTTTTCCGTGCGTCGTCGATTGATGGCCCGTAGTCCTCGATTCCGACGAGCCGCGCTCCGCCGGATGCCAGGGGAAGCGAAAAATTGCCGTTGCCGCAAAACAGATCGAGCACCCGCCGACCGCGCTCCACTCCTGCCAGTTGCAGGGCTTTGCTCACCAGCACCCGATTCTGGCGATAGTTAACCTGGGAGAACCCTCCCCTTCTGAACGACAGGGACAGGGGGCGCCCCTTGTCGCCCAGGCCGGGGACGGCGTACGATAGCGAATCGGCTCCCCAGACGGGCATGATGGAGTCCTTGCGCCCGCACTGGAGATGAATGCCGGTCACCGAAGCCAGGTTGGGCCGGATCGAGCGGAAAAAGTCATTGGTTCGACCGGGATCGTCTCCGATATAGTGTACGACCAGAAGAACCTGCCCGTCTTCGCCGGTTGCAGCGTCGATCTGGGGAATCTTGTCCGGCTCGGGAAAATCCGGCAGAACCGATCTCAGGTCCCGCAGGGACTGATTGATGGCAGGGGCACAGATGGCGCATTCGTCGGGCGCATCGATTACATAGTGGGATCCCCTGCGATAGAAGCCCATGTGCAGGCGCCCGCCGCTCCACCGCACCTTGAACTGGGCCCGGCACCGATAGCCAAAGGGATTGTCCGCAACGGCAAAGGGGGCGACGGCATCCCGCTCGACCCGTCCGAAACGCCACAGAGCATCTGCGAAGATGCGTTCCTTGGCTTCCGTCTGGGCATCGTAGCGCAGGTGCTGCCACGAGCACCCGCCACAGATTCCGAAGACCGGGCACGGCGGTGCGGTGCGGTCGGCGGACGGTTCAAGAATCTCCAGTGCCTCGCCCTCCAGATAGGACGGCTTGTCCACGGCAACCCGGATGCGGACGAGGTCGCCCGGAGCGGTAAACGGCACGAAGCAGGCCTTGCCTTCAAGCCGCCCGAAACCGGCCCCGCCAAAGGCGAGGGATTCAATGCGGACACGCGCCTCAGTCATGGCCGGAAACAAGGAACACCGGTGCTTTCAGCCGTTTGCCGCGGGCGCGTTCCAACTCCGAGTGAACGAACCGTGCCGGGAAGGCGTGAGACGAAACATACCTGAGCGAATGGCTCATAAAATGCGCCATCAGTTGCTGCTTCACATCGTCCGTAGAGGAGGTGGGAACCCCCATCTGCTCGACGAAACGACGGTAGCTTACGTGATCGCCCAGAAGGCGGCGGGCCTCCTCGAAGGCGGTGGCATTGTCGAAATGAGCGGCATCGAGCCGGATGTCACAGGCAATTTCCAGCCGCACCAGGTGAAAATCACCGAAATAATGACGCGTATGGTCCAAAAAACGAACCGTGAGGCCGTTCTGGAGGGGAACTTCGCGCAATACCGTAGCCATAGTGTATTAAGTTGACCTTCGCTGGGGGATCTCGTGATGACGCATTGAGCATAATACGCCTGCCCCATGGAAGTAAAGGTGATAATCCTCCGCCAATCTCCCCCGTTGGCGCTTCCGGCAACAGACCAGGACAGAGGTTACGCATGGGCTTTCCCGGCCGGTCGACGATGCCGCAAAGCCCCCGCCGGCTGGAAAAACGGCTTGCATTTTAATGCAGCAGCGGGTACTTTAGCAAAGTTTGATACGAATCAATCATTCATCCGCGCTAAGGAGCAGTGGTCACCCCATGAGCAAAGAAGAAGCAATTGAAGTAGAAGGCACCGTCATCGAACCCCTCCCGAACGCCATGTTCAGGGTAGAGCTCGAAAACGGACACGTGGTGCTTGCCCATATTTCGGGAAAGATGCGCAAGTATTTCATCAAGATACTTCCGGGCGACAAGGTCACGGTAGAGCTTTCCCCCTATGACCTTACCCGTGGTCGCATAACCTATCGCGCCAAATAACGGCAGCCCGCCAGGGGGCGTCAGGCCCCCTCACGTGTCCGCTCCTCTTTCACCGCGCCGTCTTTTCCGATGACCTCCTGCCACGGTGGTATCGCAGGCGTCGGATAACAGAGCCCCCTCTCCTGCCCTGCTGCTATCTGTTCTGTCCGTACTCATAACGGGAATCAATGCACAAAGGTGATGGACCGGTGCCGGACACCGTATTTTTTTCTTAACAACCGCTGGGTTTTAGGATAAAAAATACCGTTTCGGAATACATACCCCCATGAAAAGAGGATAGTATCTATGTACACAGTTGCCGATCTGAAGAAGGGACTCAAGCTTACCCTCGACGGAGATCCCTACCTGGTCATTGCGTTCGAATTCTCCAAGCCGGGCAAGGGTCAGGCCCTCTACCGCACCAAGATGCGTAACATGATTACCGGCGTCATTCTCGACCGCACCTACCGTTCCGGGGAAACCTTCGAGCCGGCGCGCCTCGAAGAGCGCCGGATGCAGTACCTGTACAAGGAAGACACCCACTACACCTTCATGGACAACCAGACCTTCGAACAGGTACAGATGGACGAAGATGCCGTGGGCGATGCCAAAAACTTCCTCATCGACAACCTTGAAGTGGATATCCTTCTCTTCGGCGAGAAAGCAATCGGCGTAACGCTTCCCAACTTCGTCAATCTCCGCGTTGTCCAGACCGACCCATGGGTCAAGGGCGATACCTCGGGCAGCGATTCCAAGCCCGCCACCGTCGAGACGGGCTATGCTCTCCGCGTCCCCCCGTTCATCGAGGAGGGTGAGATGATCGTCATCGATACCCGTTCAGGCGAATATTCAACACGGGTCAAAGGATAGGCTCCATGACCGGCAACTGGAACCTGGCCCGCAGGCGCTCAGCGCTCTGGGCCAGGGCCCGCATTCTTGCGGGAATCAGACGTTTTTTTACTGAAGGGGGGTATCTCGAAGTCGAGACCCCCCTTCGCATTCCGGCACCTGCGCCCGAGTCCCACATCGATCCGGTGTCTTCCGGTCCGTGGTTTCTCCAGACTTCGCCCGAACTGTGCATGAAACGGCTGGTGGCAGCGGGGTACGAGAGGGTGTTCCAGATTTCGCGGTGCTGGCGAGATGGCGAGCGGGGGAGCATGCATCTGCCCGAGTTCACCATGCTCGAATGGTATCGTGCCGGGACAGACTACCAAGGGCTCATGGACGAGTGCGAGGAACTCGTCGGCGCCGTGGCGGCAGCCCTCGGCATAGGGGAAGTGCTGAACGTCAGGGGGAAAGACATCCGTCTCGGCGCGCCGTGGGAGCGCCTCTCCGTGGCAGAAGCCTTCGAACGCTACTGCGACCGCACCATGGAGGAGGCCCTGGCCAGCGATACCTTCGACGAGTGCATGGTTAACGACATTGAGCCGCGCCTCGGCTTCGCGACACCAACCTTCATCTGTGACTATCCCGCCGACCGCGGTGCCCTCGCCCGCATGAAACAGGATGAACCGTCACTGGCCGAACGGTTTGAGTTATACATCGCCGGCGTCGAGCTCGCCAACGCCTTTTCGGAACTGACCGATCCCGTTGAACAGAGAAGCCGCTTCGAGCAGGAAAAACGGTTCCGGGAGTCCCGCGGCAAAAGCGTCATTCCCCTGCCCGAGCCCTTTCTCGCGGAACTCCGCCACCTGCCGCCCACCGCCGGCATCGCCCTCGGCATCGACCGCCTGGTGATGCTTCTCCTCAATGTTGAGTCCATTGACGACGTAGTCGCCTTTACCCCGGAAGAACTGTAGCCGGCTGCCCCACATCACGGTATTCGATGGTTTCCCCCGTGTAGGTGCGTAACAGCCACAGGTCACCCCGGCGGCTTACGCAGTCCGGGAGCAGCGGTATCTTTCCCTTGCCCCCTGGTGCATCAATTACGTAGTGGGGAGTGGCCATGCCCGACGTGTTCCCCCGCAATGCCGTGAGAATCTCCAGCCCCGTTGCCACCGGCGTCCTGAAGTGTCCTGTGCCCCGGACAAGGTCCATCTGGTGGATGTAGTAAGGGCGGACCCGGATGGAAAGAAGCAGTTGCATGAGCCGTGTCATCACTGCCGGGTCGTCATTGACGCCGGCCAGGAGCACGGACTGGTTGCCCAGGGGGATGCCTGCGTCGGCAAGCCGCGCACATGCCTTGGCCGCCTCGGCGGTGACCTCCCGGGGATGATTGAAGTGGGTGTTCACATAGAGGGGATGATACCGTTTGAGCATGCGACAGAGCCTGGCCGTGATTCGCTCGGGCAGCGTAACGGGGGTTCGGGTTCCGATGCGGACCATTTCCACGTGGGGAATGGCAGCCAAGCGGGCAAGGATTTCCTCCAACTGCTCATCGTCCAGCAGAAGCGGATCCCCGCCCGACAGGATCACGTCGCGAATCGCCGGTGTTTCGGAAATGTAGCGCAACGGTTCGCTGAAGGGATCTTCGCTGTGGCGGGAGACCATGCACCCCACCTGACGCTTCCGCATGCAGAAACGGCAGTAGACCGCGCACTCCCCCGACACAACCCACACGACGCGATCGGGATAACGATGGATGAGCCCCGGCACCGGCGAGAGACGTTCCTCGTGCAGGGGGTCGGCCTGCTGGTCGTCGCACAGTTCGGCCGGATCGGGGATGCATTGCCGCCAGATCGGATCTCCCGGCGCCTCAACAAGACGCAGGTAGCCGGGAGTGATCCGCATCGGGTAGCGGCGGATGACCGGCGCGAGCTGTTCGTCCTCGATCCCTAACCGCCCGGCAAGCTCATCGGCTGTGGTGACCGCGTCGGCGAGCAGCCGCCGCCAGGTTTCCATACGTTCTGCTCCTCCCGCAAACGGCCAGAGGCGGAGACACCGGTCCCCGCCTCTGGCATCGGTATGCATGCTGGCTGCCGGCGTCAGACCTCCAGGGCGCCGATCATTTCCTTGACATCGGCGATACCGTTATCCGCCAAGTACCGCTCCATTTCCGCCGCAATCCGGCCCGCAGCGCCCGGATCCAGGAAGTTGGCGGTGCCAACCTGCACGGCCGTTGCGCCGGCAAGCATGAACTCCAGAGCATCGATGCCGGTCATGATGCCCCCGATGCCGATAACCGGAATCTTCACCGCCCTGGCAACCTGCCAGACCATGCGCAGCGCGATCGGTTTCACCGCCGGCCCGGAGAGGCCACCGGTCACGTTGGCCAGGATTGGACGGCGCTTGTCCAGATCAATGGCCATGCCGGTGAGGGTATTAATAAGGGAAAGTGCGTCGGCTTCCGCATCGGCACAGGCCCAGGCCATCTCCACGATGTCGGTCACATTGGGCGACAACTTGACGATCACCGGCTTGATGGTGGACTCCCGCACGGCCTTTACCACCGAATAGGCGGCCTTGGGGTCTGTGCCGAAAACGATCCCGCCATGTTTGACGTTCGGGCACGAGATGTTGATTTCAACGGCGGCCACTTCGGGTATCCGGTCCAGGCGCTCGGCGAGCTCGGCGTATTCTTCAAGGGTGTTTCCGAAAAAGTTGACAATGACCGGCGTGGCAACCGTGCGGAAAAAAGGCACCTTTTTTTCGATAAAGGCATCAATGCCCACATTCTGCAAACCGATGGCGTTCAGCATTCCGCCGGTGGTTTCAACGATGCGCGGGGTCGGATTGCCGGCCTTGGGCCTCAGGGACAGCCCCTTGGTAATGATGGCGCCGATGGCCTCCAGGTTCACGTACTCCGAGAACTCCTCGCCGTAGCCAAAGGTTCCCGAAGCGGTCATGACCGGGTTTCTCAGCGTGATACCCGCAACATCAACGGAAAGGTCAGGTTTCTGCATTAGTGCTCCTCGCTCCGGGGCGCTATACCCATTTCAACTGATCAAAGGCGAAAACCGGGCCATCCTTGCACACGCAACGGTAGTCCGGCGACTCGTCGGAATGCTCCTTCCCCTTCACCACGCAACCAAGGCACGCCCCCATGCCGCATGCCATATACGCTTCAAGGGAAACCTGACAGGGTACGCCGGTTCGCTCGGCGATGCCGGCCACGGCCTGAAGCATGGGCATGGGGCCGCAGGCATAGATGGTTCTCCTGCCCGCCGCGCCCCGGATGTGGCGCTCCATGACGTCCGTCACGAAGCCCCGGTCGCCGAGGGTGCCGTCGTCGGTCGCCACGTAGGTTTCCACGCCGAGCCGTTCGAACTCGGTCACGCAAAGGATGTCGTCCCGGGTCCTGCCGCCCAGAAAGAAACGGACCCGCGAGTGCTCCACCAGCTTTTTGGCCAGATAGTAGAGCGGGGCGATACCGATGCCTCCGCCCACGAGAATCTTCTCTTCGTCCGGATCGCCCAGGTCGAAGCCGGTGCCGAGAGGGGCCAGAAGGTCCACGTGGTCGCCATGGTGATAGGTGGAGAGTGTTGCGGTCCCCTTCCCCACCACCTTGTACAGCATTTCCACATAGGTCTGCGGTCCGCAGCCGGAGAACTCGGAAGCCACGGTACCCACGTCGAAGATGCCGAAGGGGCGCCGCAACAGGGGGTCGATGGCGTCCCGGACCCGCACCATGATGAACTGTCCCGGTCTGGAATCGGCCAGTTCGGGAGGCGCGGACACTCTCATGCGGAAGTAGCCGGGAGAAACCTCGTGGTTCGAGATGATCATCGCCTTAAACTGCATGGGGTGAGCCCTCTCCTTCGTTAATTGAATAGGTCATCAGCACGGCATCCTCGCCGTTTTCATAGTATCCCGGCCGTCGGCCGGTTTCGGCAAATCCGAGGCGGCGGTAAAGCGCCCTGGCGGCGGCATTCGACACGCGGACCTCCAGGTGAACGGTCCGGGCGCCCCGCCCGGCAAGCTCTGCCAGGACATGGGTCACCAGCAGAGCGCCAATACCCTGCCCGCGAAAATCCCGGCGCACGGCCACATCGAGTATCTCGCCCTCGTCGAAAAGGAGTGACGGACAGATATACCCCGCCACGAGCCCATCCGGCGACCGGGCGACAACGGGGAAAGAACGGGGGGATGCGAGTTCTGCAACGAAGTGATCCCTGGTCCAGGGGCGGGGGAACGAGTCGGATTCGATCTTCAGAACCTCGTCCAGATCGCCTGCGGTCATGGGCATTATTGTCGGGTAATCTGCGGTATTCATCGAGCGTACGCATCATAGGCGAAGGATACCCCCTTGTAAACCCTTTTTTCGGGCCTCAAACCGCGCCAGATAGGGTTTGACATTTACCGGTTCATGCGATAGATTTTCACTTCTTTTAACGGGAGGAAACGTAGTGACAAAGAAAGGTTTTACCTATAAGGACGCCGGTGTCGACATCGATGCCGGCAACACGTTTGTGGGGCTCATCAAGCCGTTCGTGAAAGCCACTTCCAGGCCCGAGGTCATCTCGGACATCGGCGGCTTTGGCGGGCTCTTTTCCCTGAACACCAACAAGTATCGCAACCCCGTCCTGGTTTCGGGAACCGACGGCGTCGGCACCAAGCTCAAGATAGCCATGATGGCCGATCGGCATGATACCATTGGCATCGACCTGGTGGCCATGTGCGTCAACGACATCGTCGTCCAGGGAGCCGAACCGCTCTTTTTCCTCGACTATTTCGCCACGGGCAAACTGGATCCCCAGCGGGGAGCCGCGGTGGTCAAAGGGATCTCGGAGGGATGCGTCCAGGCCGGCTGTGCCCTTATCGGCGGCGAGACGGCGGAGATGCCCGGTTTCTATCAGCCCGGCGAATACGACCTTGCCGGGTTCACCGTGGGCGTGGTCGAGCGCGACAACATCATCGACGGATCGTCGATCACGGTGGGCAACCGTCTCGTGGGCATCGCCTCCAGCGGCCTGCACAGCAACGGCTATTCGCTCGCCCGCAAGATTATCTTTGAATCCATGGGGCTCGGCATCGACTCCATTCTGCCTGGGCTCGGCACCTCCGTGGCCGATGCCCTGCTCACCCCAACCAAAATCTACGTCAAGTCCATCCTCAACCTGCTGAGGGACTTCCACGTGAACGGCATCGCGCACATTACCGGCGGCGGCCTGCTGGAAAACGTTCCCCGCGTGCTCCCCAACGGCTGCAAGGCCTTGGTACATCTGGACAGATGCCCGCTCCCGCCCCTTTTCTCCCTGCTTCAGGAAGCAGGATCCGTTGAGCGGGATGAAATGTACCGCACGTTCAACTGTGGAATCGGCATGGTGCTGGCCGTACCCGAAAACGAGGCCGACGAGATACTCATCCGCCTTTCGGGACTCCAGGAGAAGGCCTTCGTCATCGGCGAGGTCGTCAAGTGCGAGCCCGGCGCCGAGATGGTCGAACTCGTATAACGGAGACGTGGCATCGTGGGAGGCCCTATGATCGAACCGCTTGCAGTCGGAGTTCTCGTTTCGGGCAATGGCTCGAACCTCCAGGCGATCATCGACCGGATCGAGGCTGACTCGCTTCCGGTGAGAATTGCCTGCGTCATCAGCAACAAGGCTGACGCCTTTGGCCTCGAACGGGCAAGAAAGCACGGCATACCCGCCATCCATATCGATCACAGGGCCCATGGCGGCCGTGAATCCTATGACGCGGCCCTGGTGGAGACCCTGCGCGGCCACGGGGTCCAACTCGTCGTCCTGGCGGGATTCATGCGTATCGTTACTTCGGTGCTGCTTGACGCCTTCCCCAATGCGGTCATGAATATCCATCCCGCCCTTCTGCCCGCCTTTCCCGGGCTCCACGCCCAGGCCCAGGCGCTCCGGTACGGAGTCAAGTTCTCCGGATGCACCGTGCACTTTGTCGACGAAGGCACCGACACGGGACCGATCATCATCCAGGCGGTTGTTCCGGTTCTGGATGATGACGATGAAGCCTCCCTTTCGGCCCGTATCCAGGTCGAAGAGCACCGGACCTATCCCGAGGCTGTCCGGCTCTTTGCTGAGAGACGCCTCAGGATCGAGGGGAGAAAGGTGTCCATGCTTCCGCCGGGGGCCTGATCACGCAACATGTCCTCCGGATACTCCGCCATTGAGGAACGGTGCCATGAAACGAACGGTCATTCTCTTCGCTGCCATGCTTCTAACCGCCTCTGCCGGCCTCGCGGCTGATGTCATCCTGTTCCCGTCCAAAAGCGGCGCCGTCACCTTTACCCACAAACGACACTCGGAATTCATCAGGGAATGCAGGAACTGTCACGAGAAAACCCCTGGCAAAATAACAAATTTCGGCAAAGAATACGCCCACAAGACCTGCAAGGGGTGCCACGAGGTACGGGGGGCGGGGCCCACGAAGTGCAAGCTCTGCCACAGGGGCTAGCCCCGCCCGCAAGAGAAGAGAAACGTGAAGCCGGTTATCCTTTGGGTGACCGGCTTTTTCATTGCAAAAAAGGAAAACCTCGATTCGTCCAGCGCAAAACGGCACAAAACTCAGCCATTCAACACCTTACAATCACTTGCCATTTCAATAAGGTAACATTCAAAAAACATTTTGTGTTGACATTCAAATACGAGGTTTGTTAGTTCTATAGTCAGCAATTCACCAACCGAATCAGATACACGACAATACTAAACCATCCGCGAGGATGGGGCGGAAAGCCTAAGGGTCTCCCTGAGACAGCCGGGTCGCCGAAATATCTGAACGATATCAGGCCCCGGCTTTTGTGTGCTCGGGCTGCCGGATCGTTCTGGTCCGGTACACTACCACGCGCTCAGGGAGGAAACTGAATGACCGCACGTAACGGGCTTATTTCGCTCCAGACACGACAGGGCACGCTGCCCCGGAAAACGTTCACCAGCCTGATCATGCTCATGATCACGGCACTTATGGCACTTGGCGGCTGTGGCGGCGGAGGCGGTTCCACCACTGCTACCTCGACGGCCACGCCGACAACTGCTACGGTATCGGGGGTGGCAGCCACCGGAGCCCCCCTCGTGGGCACGATCCGCCTCAAGGACTCTTCATCACCGGCGGTGGAAAAAACCACCACTTCCTCCGCAGACGGCTCCTTCACCATCGACGTTACCGGTTTGACGCCGCCGTATATCCTGAAGGCGGACGGCACCTCCGGCGGGACTGCCGTAACCATCTGTTCGTTTGCATCCGGCCCCGGCACCGCGAACATCAATCCGCTATCCAATGCGGCACTGGCCAGCGCCGCCGGCGTAAGCGACCCGGCCGCGACAGTCTATGCATCCCCATCCCCTGCGATGCTCGAAATCATCAGTGCCAACCTGCCGGCTGCCGTAGCTGCCCTGCGCACCCAACTCAAACCCCTGCTCGACCAATACGGTGCCAATGTGCACCCGATCACCGCCCCCTTCACGGCCAACCACACCGGTCTCGACGCTGTTCTGGACGTGATCCGGGTTCAGCTCGGTGCCGGCACCATGGTAGTCGCCAACAGGTCCACCAATGCGCCGATCTTCAGCGCTCCCCTGACGAACATTAACGGCGGAACCTTCACCATGGGCAACATGCCGGCTCCCCCCACTCCGGCGACAGACGGACAAGGACTTTACGCAGCCAATTGTGCGGCCTGTCACGGTGCCCTGGCCACCTCTGAGAAAAAAGGCACAACGCTTGCGCGCCTCCAGAGTGCCGTAAGCGCGAATGCCGGAGGCATGGGGTTCCTCTCTCCCCTGACCGCAACTCAGCTCCAGGCAATCGTCGACGTCTTGGCGCCTGCTCCTGCTCCCACGCCGACCCCGACACCCACCCCTACGCCTACGCCCACTCCGGCGCCCGATGGGTCGGCCCTCTACGGAAGCAACTGTCAGGCATGCCATGGCTCACTCGCGAACTCTGACATCCAGACAAAAACCGTATCGGCAATCCAGTCGGCCATCTCCGGCAATCGTGGCGGCATGGGGTTCCTTTCCACCCTCACTTCCGCTGAAGTTCAGGCGATAGCCACCTCGCTGGCATCGGCTGTCACACCTACACCGACGCCCACCCCTACGCCGACTCCGACGCCCACCGTCGACCCGGGCAAGACCGTCTACGACAGCCGGTGCGCATCCTGTCACCGCCTGGGCACCTATGACGCTTCCGGCAGTGCTCCGAGCCTCTCCCAAGCCGGGACGAAAATTGACGGAAAGTTCACCGCCGGCGTTTCGGGGCACAAGGGAATTACGCTCACCGCCGCGGATCTTGCGAATCTTAAGACCTTTGTCAACGCAAACTGATCAGCACTGACCTCCAACGGAAAACGGCCTGCTTTTGCAGGCCGTTTTCTATTTTACCGGAATCCGGCTTATCGCTCCGGAGCGTCTCCGCCACCAAACTCTCTCAGCGCATGATCGCGCCATTGGGCAAACAGACCGTCATAATCGAGCCCCACGTCGGCAAACGCTCGGTTCATGGCCTTGCCGAGCGGCAAGCCGTTCCCCAGGTATTCGAGGACCATCCGAACCCGATGCCATCCGTGGGCGGAAACGATAAAGTTGACAAGGGAATAGCTTTGCTCGTAGGCAAGACGCACCTCGTTACCTTCAAGTCCGGCAAATGATCCTTCGAGGCGTTTCAGCGGCAAGAACTCACCACGCTTAGCCGCCTTTCCCAACTCGCCGAGTGGTGGGCTATACTCCAGACGCCCTTGGATTTCGGCAATCCCCTCGTTCAGCCAGGTGGGGCAATTGCCGCGGGTCAGGTCGATGACGACGGCATGAGCATATTCATGGCGCAGGGTTGCCCGGATATCCGGTGTGATCTCGGTTATGCCGCCGACAGGGAGACGGATTTTGCCGTCATACAATCCGCCCGACCAGTGGGGCGACCGGGTGACCTCCCGGTAGTCCTGGCGGGTATAGAGTATGACCGGAATCCGTGAGGCGGGGAAATACCCCACATCGGTGCCGACCGAATTATAGAATTCCTCAAGCAGATCAAGAATTGCCAGGGCGCTGCCGGTCTTCGTTCCGCTGTCGTAAGAAACAATGAAGCGTGAACTATGCCCCCGCTCCATCCGTTCCTCGACCGACTGCTCACGCCGCACCTTTTCCAGCAGTCCGGCCAGGAAGGACTCGGAGGGCGCAAGGTTCGCGGCTTTTTCCCACAAAGCCATGGCCTGATCGGTCTCACCCGTGTCGTAATATGTTTTGCCCAGAAAATACAGACCTTCTGCCGTATCTCCGCCGAGGGACCGGGCCAGGGAAAGCTCGTAACGGGCCATTTCTCCATTCTTGGCCAGGGAAAAGGCGATTCCCCTCAAAAGATGAAAACGGGGTTCGTCGGGATAGAGCTCGCTGCCGCGGCCGAAATGCCGTGCCGCCTCCCCGTAGGATTTGCTCTCCAGCAGTTTCCGCCCGAGAAGGGCGTGGGCCGCGGCAAGGTTATCCCTCAGCGTCGGGTCCAGGGAAAAGAGAGAAAAGGCCTGTTCCAGTTGCTCTATGGCCTTTTCCACCTCGCCGCGCTCAATGAGTTGGACACCGTAGTTGTTCTGGGCGATCGGGTCGGCGCCGGTTGCCGGCGGGACGGCGGCCATAAAGCCACCGAGCAGCAGGGGAAGGGTAAACCGCAGGCGGTGTTTCTGGATGGCGTTCAACGCATGCCCCAGAGAGGAGCATCTTCAAACTGCATCCGAAGCCGTTCATCGGGGTTTTGCTCGTAGAACTCATCTTCGGAGAAGGAGAGGCGGTAACCGTCGGCGTACTCGCGAAGCAGGGCATAGGCCCCGTTGATGAGCCGGATTCGCTCAGGGTCGCCCTCTTCTCCCGTGTCGGGATGATGGCGCCGCACGAGTTCCCGGTGACGGGCCTTGATCTCCCGTAGCGTCACCCGGTCGGATAGTCCGAATATTTCCAGAGACTTGACGAGATCTGCATAGTGCATCGGCTGCCCCCATCGATGATGGCCCGGAGCGCATGTCAGTCCAACCATTGCGCCCGGCAGGAGGTATGGATCCACAGCTAGCGCGTGGACAACACCCTGATCCGTCCGGCGATCCCCTCGGCATCGAGGCCGTAGCGTGACCGCAGTTCATGCTGCTCACCCTGCTCCACGTAACGGTCCGGGAAACCGAGCCGATGCACGGCAACGCCTTCTGCGCCTTCGTCGGCAAGCAGTTCGAGCACGGCTGAGCCGAACCCCCCCTGAAGGACGTTTTCCTCAATGGTCACCAGCACTCCTGCCCGGTCGGCATACGACAGAATGAGTTCCCGGTCGAGGGGCTTCACAAACCGGACGTTGACCACGGTCAGGTCAATGCCCTCACCTTCAAGGGTGGCGGCCGCTTCGAGGGCAGGCCCGACCATGGTGCCCACCGCCAACACAACGCAGGTGCCGTTGCCGGCACGGAGCACTTCCGACGTGCCCAGAGGGATCGGAACCAGTGACTGGTCAAGGGGGACGCCCAGGCCATTGCCGCGGGGATAGCGGACCGCTGCAGGGCCATCGTGGGCGATGGCGGTCTTGAGCATGTGCTGCAGCTCGTTTTCGTCCTTGGGGGCCATGATGACCATGTTGGGCAGGGTGCGCAGGTAGGACAGGTCAAAAAGGCCGTGGTGGGTCGGACCGTCGCTCCCCACGACGCCGGAGCGGTCGATGGCAAAGGTCAACGGCAGGTTCATGAGGCAGACATCGTGGAAGAGCTGGTCATAGGCACGCTGCAGGAACGAAGAGTAAATGGCGAAGACCGGCCGGAACCCCTCGGCTGCAAGGCCGGCGGCAAAGGTTACACCGTGTTGCTCCGCAATCCCCACATCGCAGAAGCGAGCGGGGTGGCGGGCCGAAAAGGAGCCGAGGCCCGTACCGTCGGGCATGGCCGCAGTGATGGCGACGACCCGCTCGTCTTCGTCGGCAATCCGTGTCAGGGCTTGGCCGAAGACACCCGTGTAGGATGCGGCCCCGCCCTTCCCTTTTACGATTTCACCGCTGACCGGGTCAAAGGGGCCGACCCCGTGGAAAAGCGACGGTTTGGCTTCGGCCGGGGCAAACCCCTTCCCCTTTTTGGTCAGGACATGGACCAGGACCGCGTCATCGAACCGCCTGACCTTTTCGAAGGTTTCCGTGAGGCGGCCGATGTCGTGGCCGTCGATGGGGCCGATATACTCGAACCCGAAGGCCTCGAAGAGCATACCCGGCGTAAAGAGCCCCTTGAGAGACTCCTCTGCCCGCTTTGCCACCTTGAGAACGTTCCGGCCGATCCGGTCGAGCCCCTCGAGAAAGCTTTCCACATCCTTCTTCAGGGTATGAACGAACTCGCTGGTAACGGTGCGGCTCAGGAAATTGGAGAGAGCCCCCACGTTCTCGGCGATGGACATCTCGTTGTCGTTCAGGACCACGACCAGATCGCGGTTCAGGTGCCCCGCATGGTTGAGCCCTTCGTAGGCGATGCCGCCGGTCATGGAGCCGTCGCCGATGACCGCCACCACCTTGTTCTTCCTGCCGGCGAGGTCACGGGCAGCCGCAAGCCCCAAGGCGGCGGAAATGGAGGTGGACGCATGGCCGGCGTCGAACACGTCGTGGGGCGACTCGGCACGCTTGAGGAAGCCGCTGATCCCTCCGAGGGTCCGCAGGGTTGCGAACCGGTCCCGGCGACCGGTCACGAGTTTGTGGGCATAGGCCTGGTGGCCCACGTCCCAGACGATTTTATCCTCGGGCGAGGCGAATACCCGGTGCAGCGCCAGGGTAAGTTCCACCACGCCGAGACTTGGAGCTACGTGACCGCCATTGCGGGAGCAGACGGCTATGATTTCCTGCCGGATCTCCTCTGCAAGGATCCCCAGGTCGGCCACAGAGAGTCCCTTCAGGTCCGAGGGAGAATCTATCCTGTCGAGAATGCGTGACATCATGATTTCCGTGACACGATGTACCGGGCGATTTCCCTGAGAGGGTCAGCCCGGTGGTCAAAGGGCGAAAGGGCCTCAATGGCGAGATCGAGAAGTTCCTGGGCGCGCCGCTTGGATTCGGACAGGCCCAGCACGGCCGGATAGGTGGCTTTCCCCCGAGCTTCGTCGCTGCCCGCGTCCTTGCCGATCTGCTCGGTGGTTCCCTCGATATCGAGGATGTCGTCGGCAATCTGGAACGCCAGGCCAATGGCTTCGCCATAGCGCGTCATCGCCTTGACAGCGTCGGCATCGCCCCCGCCCAGCACTGCTCCCGCCTTTATGGATGCCTTGATCAGGGCACCGGTCTTGCGGGTGTGAATGTACTGGACCGTTGCCAGATCGATCTCCTTGTTCCCCTCGCTCTCCATGTCGATCACCTGTCCGCCGACCATTCCCCGGGAACCGGCACAGAGGGCAATCTCGTGAATGACTGGCAGGAGCCGATCGTTTCCAACCGCGGCAGCATAGGAGGGAGAGCTCATGAGAATAAACGCCTCGGTGAGCAGGGCGTCTCCGGCAAGGATGGCAATGGCCTCGCCAAACACCTTGTGATTCGTTGGCCGCCCGCGGCGGAAATCATCGTCATCCATTGCCGGCAGGTCGTCATGGATGAGAGAGTAGGTATGGATCATCTCCATGGCGCAGGCCGCCGGCAGGGCCAGCGCCGTATCGCCTCCAACGGCGTCGCAGGCTGCCAGCATCAGGATCGGGCGGACCCGCTTCCCACCAGCAAAAACCGAATAGCGCATGGCGCGGTGCACCGAGGATGGAAGATCGTCTTCGGCCGGCAGATGGCGTCCCAATGCCTCGTCCACCAGGGCACAGCGTTCTTTGAGATACGTTTTCAGATCCATCGGACCATCCTTTCACGTGAGGGTTCATGCGCGCGGAACCGGCCTATTCGTCGTCCAGCCGGAAATCCTCGCGCACGAACGTGCCGTTTTTCTTTTTCAGGAGAAGTTCCACCTTTTTCTCGGCCTCGTCCAGTTTCTTCGTGCAGAAAGAGGCCATTTTGACCCCTTCTTCGAAGGCCTTGAGCGAATCGTCGAGGGAAAGGTCTCCTCCCTCCAGCTTCCTGACCACGTCTTCCAGCTTTTTCAGCGCGGTTTCGAATTTTTCAACAGCCATTGTTTTATCCCGAATATGAAAATGGAGGGGTCATTATAGCGCCCGGACAGGGTGAGTCAAGGTTTGTCACGTGTCGTTGCTGGATTCCACGCAACAGCCGACCCGGCCGCGGCGAAGGCGCAATTCCACCCGGTCTCCCGGCGCCAGGCGGGCACTGTCGGTAACAAGGCGCCGCTCGGGAAGCTTCAGCACGATACTGTATCCCCGGGCCATGGTGGCCAGGGGCGAAAGCGTATCGAGCCGCGCAGCCGCCACGAGCGACTCCTCCCTGAGATGGTCCAGAAAGCGGCGGAGCAGCGCCTCGTTTTGCCCGGCAAGGACCATGGCCCTTTCACGGGCCCGCTCGATCCTGACGGCTGGGTTGGTGAGGCGCAGATTGGTGGTCAGCAGATCGAGACTGCCGCGGTGACGGCGGACACTGTTCGCTGCCCCGCGCTCAAGCCGGGCCGACAGGTCGTCGATTCGCTGCGACAGGTGTCCCACCAGCATGGACGGGTCACGCAGGGAGCGGCTGAGACCGTCGATCCCGGCTCTTCCCTCGGCCAGCACCTGCCGCACCCCCTGGACAAGCCGGTGCCTGAGGAATTCGAGACGGGCGGCAAGCTCCTCTTTGCTCTTCACCACCAGTTCGGCCGCCGCCGACGGCGTGGGGGCACGCAGATCGGCGACAAAGTCGGCGATGGTGAAGTCCACTTCGTGCCCAACGGCGGAGATCACCGGGATACGCGAGCGATGGATGGCCCGCGCCACCGTTTCCTCGTTGAATGCCCACAGATCTTCGAGCGATCCGCCCCCCCGCCCGACGATCATCACGTCGATGGCGCCGTAGCGGTTGAAGTCGTCGATGGCCCCGGCGATTTCTTCCGCAGCCCCCTCCCCCTGGACCTTGACCGGGCGGATGAGGATCTCTACGTTGGCGAAACGGCGGTTCAGCACGGTGAGGATGTCATGGATGGCCGCCCCCGTGGCCGAGGTGACCACTCCGATTTTCTGGGGCAGCGATGGAATGGGCTTCTTGTGCTCGTCAGCGAACAGCCCCTCCCGGGCCAACTGTTCCTTCAACTGGATGAAAGCCAGTTGCAAGGCCCCGATGCCGCGAGGTTCTAGGTATTCCACCAGCAGTTGGTACTCTCCCCGCTGATCGTACACCGTGACTCTCCCGCGGACGATAAGGTCCATCCCGTCCCGGGGGCGAAATTTCAGTGCCCTGGATGATGCCCTGAACATGACGCAGCGGATCTGGGCCGCCCCGTCCTTCAGAGTGAAGTAGAGGTGGCCGGAAGCCGGCGTGGCGAGATTGGAAACCTCCCCTTCCACCCACACGTGCTCGAAGTTTTCCTCGAGCACCCCGCGGATGAGCGAGGTGAGCTGGGACACGGTCAAAATTCGTTTTTCAGAAAAAATATCCACGGTCGTCCCGAGTAAAATCATTTAGTATCAAAGAGATACAATTCAGGGGCAATGGCCTGTCAAACCGGGTTGACCGTTGTCAGGCGGACAGTGTAGTATGTGCCCCATGCAGAATTACCCTTATGTTATCACTGTCTCCTCGGAAAAGGGAGGGGTCGGCAAGACCACTCTTGCCACAAACCTGGCAATCTATCTGAAGGCCCTCGACGAGAATCTGCCGGTTACCATCTTTTCCTTCGACAACCACTTCACCGTAGACCGGATGTTCGAGATCAAGGGGCAGAGGCTGACCGGCAGCGTGGCCGACCTGCTCATGGAATCTCCGCCCCGCGACCTGATCCACACCGGTCAGTACGGAGTCGGCTACATCCCTTCGTCATCCAGTCTCAACGACCTGAAAGGCTCCATCCGGGGGCCCATGGTCCTGGCGCGGCTCCTGGCCGCCTCGCGCATCCCCGGTGTTCTCATCATCGACACGAGGCCCGACCTGGACATGTTCACCCAGAATGCCCTGTTCGCGGCGGATCGGGCCATCATCCCGGTCAAGGACATGCCGAGCCTGGAGAATTGCCGCAACATCTTCGCGCTGTTCGAACAGCGGGGGCTCGACCGCAAGAGTCTCAGCCTCATCCCCTGCCTCGTGGACGAACGGATCAAGTTCGACGGTCCCTTCAACGACCAGAAAACGCTGCTCAAGGCCTACGCCATCAACCGCGGGTACCGTTGCCTCGACGTGTACATATCCAAGAGTCCCAAGGTGGAAAGCCTCACTACCAACCCGGACGGCAAAATCTATCCGATTCTGACCCATGCCAAGTGGACCGAAGTCCACGGCCAGTTCGCCCAGTTGGCCCAGATTCTCATCAACGAGTACCACGCCACCACGGAGCCCCGTTCTCTCCTCTTCCACAAGTGGCTCCAGACCGAGGAAAGTCGCAAGAAGGAAGAGTTTTTCGCGCGGCTTTCAGGGATCAAGAGCCAGTGCCTGCTTTGCGGCAAACCGGCCAGCGACGATGGAAAAGGCCGGCACTCGTTCTACTTCGAGGTGTCCGACGGCAGCGCGGCCGGATTCTTTGAGGAAGAGTGCTTCCTCACCATGCTCATGACCAACATCTACAACATGGACGTAAGCATGGTGGATGACGCCCCGACGGTTCATCTCATGCGCGATTCGTCCCGGGAGTCGGCCTTTGTCTTCCGGCCGGCGTCGAACGGTGGCGCCGTGGAGTTCCATCGGTTCAGTCTCGACGGCACGCTCCTGATCAAGAAGAATTACCCCCTCAGGGAATACGAAGGAGGGTTGCTGCGGCGGGAACGCAGCAGGCTTTACACCCTCATGACCGAAGCGTTGGGAACAGCCGGTGCAGGAAGCTCCGATCGTTTCATCCTCGTCCACCCGGTAATGCGGGACAATCCCCAGGGGATTCTGCGGGACGAGAGCTACCGGGGCCTTACCAGGCTCAAGCAGCACATCGCGGCCCAGATCGCCTCGTCATAGCGTATCAGCTACCTGACCAGCCTCGACACCGACACAAAGGTGATCCCCTCGTCCCGCAGGCGCGGCAACTCGGCGGCAAGGGTCTGGATAGTGGCCGGGTGCGGATGGCAGATCGCTATGGCGCTGCCCCGCTTCCGGGCGATCGAAGCGGCCTGGCGAAGTTGTTTCGCGATGTAACCCGGCTCCTGGATATTGTCGAGAAATACGTTCCGCACCGCCGTGCGCACCCCCATTTCCCGTGCCACGGCATCCCCCACCGAAACCGGAGACGTCTTGCTGTCCACAAAGAACAGCCCCCTCTCCTTCAGCACCCCCATCACCACGGCCATTTTCTGACGATTCTCCGTGAACTCCGAGCCCATGTGATTATTCGCCCCGACTGCCTGGGGGATCTCGTTCAGGTAACCGTTCACCCGGCCGACAATCTCATCGTCGCCCAGGGAGAGGAGGAGTCCGTTCGCCTCAAGGCGCCTTTCGGGATATCCCTTGGGCTCCATGGGCAGGTGCACCATTACCTCGATTCCCCGCTGCCGGGCCTCCTCTGCAACCCGCCTGACCTTCGGCAGGCCAGGTATGATGGCAAAGGTGAGCGGGATGCCGATATCCATCAGGGCGCGCGCTTCAGGGAGCCCCTTTCCCATGTCGTCGATGACGACGGCAAGGGTTCCCGGTCCCGTTGGGCGTTGTGTGCGCTGTGGTTCGGCCGGGTGGTGAATGACCCCTGTGTAATCCTCGTGGACAACGGGCCGGTCCGGTCCGCGGGGGGGAAGCTTGTGGCGCTCCACCGCAGGAGGCGGAGCCTGCTGCACGGCCGGCTGTCTGCGGTGCGTACGGTCAAGGAAGACAACAGCGGCGATGACCGCTATGACGACCAGAGCCATGCCAATAAGTGGCACGCGGTAAGAATTCCGTTTTCTGCGGTTCGTTCTGACAGTTTTACGTGGTGAGGCCACAGAGGCTCCTTGGTTGGGAGATTCGGCCCATAATAATACCATAGCTCAGCGAGGGGTGAAACCGTATCCTGACGAGACATGAAAGCCCGCCGTGGGCTGCAGGCGGGCTTTCATGGACTATGGAGGATACGGCCTAGTTTCGCGTCGTTTGTTCTTCCGTGGCCACAAGATAATTGGCTGTATAAATGTAATCATCGAGATAGTCGACCTTGCCATCGCCGTTCAGATCAAAAGAGCGGGACGAGCCCGCCGGTTTCCGGGCAAGGAAGAGCAGGAAATCCGCCTCGGTCACGCGCCCTTTGCCGTCCATGTCGACGTCTGCCCGCGGCGCGACGGTGAGGGGATACTCCACCATCTTTCGGCCAGTCACGATGATGAGAGTCGCCTCCACAGCACCGGCCTCCGGCAGCGCCTCCACCAGCCAGCGGTTCTCGCCCCCCTTTTTGAGTGACTTGAGCGCCGCTCCTCTCAATGCGAAGTTGGGCGCGGCCTTTTCTCCCCCCGTGAGATCCACAGTGATGCGAACGGCGGTTTTGCCGTCAGTGAGGCAGATTGCAGGTTCCTGACTGATGGTATCTGCCACGGGTTCCTTGAACAGTGCCATGAGCGCCTTGGGGGCTCTCGCACCCGTGTAGTTGCGGAAGCGGGCAACCACGCTGCCGAGGACGGCATACCCCTCCTGGGTCACAGGTGCAGGTTTCACTTCCGGCTCTGACACTGGCAGCTCGGCCTCTGGGGGCGAAGCGTGCTGTTCTCCGCTCTCATTCGCGCCGTCCGCTTGCGCCTGTGGAGGCTCTTCAGGCGGCGCGGTCTGTTCCGCAGCAGACGGCTTCCCTGCGGAAACACGCGCATCGTTATCAACAGCCCCAGACGTTATCATCCCCGGCAATACGACGGTTCCTCCTCGATGAGCAGCGTCGCCCGACGTTGCGCCTGCCGAAGGCACCTGAGCAGTTCCATCCGTTACGGAGGTACCGGGATCGCCTGCAGGGTTTTGTCTCTGGTCAGATGTTACGAGGGAGTCGGTCGATTGCGTCGTGGAGGTGTCACTGGACTGTGTTGTCCCCCTATTAAGGGTAACCTTGAGAGTCTTCCTCTGAATACTATAATCGCTAAAGGTTATCCTGTAATTAATCGTCATAATGACCGCCCCACTGAATGTTGTGGGAAAGCTGATTCTGACAAGAGGACCCGACCCGGACAGCGGTGGCTCACTCAGCATAGCAATGTAAAACTTACCTTGAACAGTTGTATTCGGGACGAAAATCATCCATTGGAAACCGCTCAGCTTCGTCACTTGGGCATTGCCTATCGAGGAAGGTTCATACGTTGCATCGATTTCAATGCCACTGACATTGGACAACCCTGTGGCGGAGATCAGCACATCGCTCCCCGATGGGTACGCCGAAAGGCTGCCACCGGCGCCGAACGCAAGCGTCTTGACAGCAAGGATAAAAAACGCACAGACCAGAGCGCCACGTATCGCGGACTTATTCATTGCGACTCCTCACAATCACCGGGTAAGCTCATATGAGCCATCGTACCACAAAACAGCCCTGCAACTTTGCAGAAAATCTACACAGCGCGGATGCTCACATCCCCGAAGGAAAATGTAACGGATTACGGTTAGATGTGCCACCAAAGTGAATCGAAAGAAAGTTCGTACGAATGGAAGATAAAAAGGCGCAGCAGTCACAGAGTGAGGAGAGGGAAAGGAGTTGGCGAGACTCTGTTGTGTTGAATATTTCAGTCAATACTTACAGATATGCTGCATGAGACGGCTCATCAGGACTGGTGAGCCATCCCCGCAACATTCCTAAGGAGAGTTATAGCCTCAACAGCATCCTGATTGCCTTCAATTTGGTATACCTTCTCAAGTGATGACAGCACGGACGTGTGCAGTTTCTCCAGTTCGTTGCGCTCCGCGGAAATATAGGGATCAAATGGTTCTTCGGGTAAAAAGGGCCCACGGTAAAGGTCCTGAGCAGTTTCCAGATACTTCCTTGCCAGCGAGATCTCACCCCGGGCCAGCATTTTTATGCCAGAAGAGGCATGATATTTAAACTGGCTGGAATCAAGAGAAAAAACGGAGTAATCGAGCCTGATGGCTTCTCCCAGGCTTAAGACGGGATTTACGGTGCGAGGGCCGGAAAATGACTTGCGCAGCCTGCTGAGGGTAGTCTTGAAATTTTTTGCGCCGGAGGAAAGATCACAGCCGGGCCAGATCATTTCAATGAGTTTGTCCCTGTGCAGCCACTGATCGTAGGAAATAAGGAGATAACAGAAAAGAATCCTGGCCTTCTGGCTTTCCCAAACGATGCTTATGGGAGTCACCTGATAGGAAATGGAAAGGCCACCAAACGAATTGATGTGTAGAGCAGGCCCCTCTTCTCCCCTCTCCTCTGTCATCGCTATTTTTCTCTGTGCAACCATTACGATAGACCCTTACCTTAACTATAGTTAATCTACTTACTGAATACTACATCGTTACGGGAGTGTCAATATAAATATAGAACTAAGCAGATTTAAAAGAAAAAGGGGGCATACGCCCCCCTTTCCCGAGAGATGCACCATTTCATTTACTTATTGTTTTCAGAATTTCCCATCCTTTAAGGAGATCCAGTGCACGCATTACCTGGTAATCGCTCTTCAGTTGCTCATCGGCCTTGGAAGCTGTTGAAGCGCTCTTATCAGTCCCTTTTTGTTTTTTGTCCGACCCGTCCTGGGCGCCGGAATCGAAATGATTCTCCAGATCCTTTTCGCGAATATGGCCTTCCATCTTCTCCGTGGACTGAATTTCAGCGCGCTCGACAACGATGTCCGGCGTTATGCCTTTGGCTTGTATGGAGCGACCGCCTGGCGTGAAATATCGCGCCGTGGTGAGCCGGAGACCAGACTCGTCGGAAAGCGGGATGATTGTCTGAACCGACCCTTTTCCGAAACTCTGGGTCCCCATGACAACGGCACGTTTATGATCCTGCAACGCACCCGCAACGATTTCGGAAGCACTGGCGCTCCCGCTGTTGATCAGCACAACCATCGGATAGTTGGGCTCGGTGCCTAACTTGCGGGCGCTGAACTGCATTCGCGACTCCCTCTCCCGCCCCTCCGTATACACAATGAGCCCATCCTCGATAAAGTGGTCGGCAACCTTGACAGCCTGATCGAGAAGTCCGCCCGGATCGTTGCGGAGGTCGAGTACGAGCCCTCGTAATTCTCCGCCGTTCTCTTCTTTGAGCGCCTTGAGCGCCTTAACCAGGTCATCATCGGTTTTTTCCTGGAACTGTGCGATTCTTATATACCCATATCCCTGATCCATTGATCTGAACCGCACGCTCTTAACCTGAATGGTGTCGCGAACGAGCGTGAATTCCTTCGGCTTGTCGAAGCCTTCGCGCATGATGGTAAGGGTCACTTTCGTCCCCTTGGGGCCGCGCATTCTCTTGACCGCATCCATGATGGTCATATCCTTCGTGAAGCGGTCCTCGATCTTAAGGATCTGGTCTCCTGCCTTGATGCCGGCCCTGAAGGCGGGGGTATCCTCAATGGGAGAGATCACCGTGAGGAGTCCATCCTTGATCGTGATCTCGATTCCCAGACCACCGAAAGACCCCTTCGTATCGATCTTCATCTCCTTGTACATGTCCGGAGGCATGAAGGAGCTGTGAGGATCAAGGGAAGCGAGCATGCCGTTGATGGCTCCGTAAATGAGCTTCTTGGTGTCCACCTCTTCAACATAGCTTTTCTTGACAATCGCCAACACATCCGTGAAGAGTTCGATGGACTCGTAATCGTTTCCCCCTTCAGCTGCGCACTGCTTCTGAACGGCAACGACACCGAGCACGGCAACAACACAAAGCGATGCAAGCAACAGTGCGACGCGTTTACCTTTGATGATCTTGAACATTACTCCTCCCAGAGTTGAGAAACAGACTACCTGAACCACGGAGACGGATCAACCGGCCGTCCCTGGTAACGTAACTCGAAGTACAGCATCGGGCCGCGGGTCGAATCAACGTCACCGACG
This sequence comes from Geobacter sp. PheSNFMC, assembly GCF_059620965.1. Taxonomy (NCBI): domain Bacteria; kingdom Pseudomonadati; phylum Thermodesulfobacteriota; class Desulfuromonadia; order Geobacterales; family Geobacteraceae; genus Geobacter; species Geobacter sp. PheSNFMC. Next base: position 41,373 of record NZ_JCAMRN010000006.1, on the reverse strand, counting down.
CTGGCCACTACGTCATTGCGGGAAACCTGTGCGCCAACTCGTTTTGTGATTCGTGATGCGTGGGCGTAGAGGCTGAAAAATCCGCCCCCATGATCAATAATGACCATATTGCCATAACCTTTGAAATAATCCGCAAACAGGACTTTGCCCTCATAGACCGATCTGATATCGGAACCAGCCGGTGCAGCAATAGAAATACCATTGCTGACCGTATAGGAGTTGAATTCGGGATGCTTGTGCCGCCCGAATCTTCCGATGACTTCACCGAAAACCGGCAAGGAAAGTCTCCCTCGCTGGGAACCGAATCCTGAATCGGGCAAAGGGGGGAGACCCGGCGGAAGTCCTTTCTTTTCGCGTGACTGAGTATAGCTCTTTCTACTCTGTGCTTCAAGTTTTTCCACCATGGACTGCAGCCTGCGAGCGTTAGCCTGGAGGTCCCTGATCGAGGCGAGATATTCGTTCTTATCTTGTTTGACTTTAGTGAGGTAGGCAGCCTTTTTGTCTTTTTCCGCCTCAATCTCACGTTTCTTGTTCGCGATTCCGGCAACGATCCGTTCTTTTCGCCGCACCTCATTTTCCAGTTTATGTTTGAGGTTCGACAATTCGGCAATCTTGTCCGAGTATTCGTTGAAGAGGCGACGATCGTTCCCGATGACAGCGCTCATGTAACGCAGGCTCTCAACCATCTGGGGAAACGATTCGGAGGAAAACACGACCCGAAGGTTTCCAATCTCGCCGGCTTTATATACCGACACAAGCCTCTTCTGGATCTCCTGTTTTTTCCGCTCGGTTTCATCCTTGACGCGCTCGATCTCGTCGGTCGTGCGGGACAGATTTCCTTCAACGCCGTGGAGTTCGTTGTTCAATGACGCGAGTTGGGATTGTTTCTCCTTCAGACTTCGGTCGATCACCAGCAACTCACCGGTGACCTGTTTTTCTACTTTAGCGGTTTTTCGAAGAAGACGTTTCTTTTCGCTGATCTCCTTCCTCACCCCCTTGAGTTGATCGTGCACATCAGCGGCAAGCGTTCCGGAAACGCAGGTCAAGAGAAATACTATGGAAATCCAAGACCTTCGTTTCATGATTGGCTATCACTGAAACGCCTGAGCGAGGTGAGGCTTCCGAGAAGTCCGAGCACGATACCGCCGATGAAAATACCGGCAATATGCTCTGGCGGCAGGAAAGAGAACCCGGTAAAGGTGCCTGATATGGGGATAAAATTGGGTACACCCTGCAGGAAGCCGAAGTAGGCGGCAACAAGAATGATAAGTGTGCAGATTGAGCCGATCGCGCCCTGAATCATCCCCTCCACGAGAAATGGTGCCTTGATGAAAAACCGCGTGGCACCAACCAGTTCCATAACCTCCAGTTCATCCTTCCGGGCGTAAATGGTGAGCCTGATGGTATTAGAAACGATAAACAGCACCGCCAGGACAAGGAACGCCCCCAAAAGCGCCCCGAGGAAACGAAGGAAATTCATAAAGGCATTGAACCGGCGGACCCACTCTTCCCCGTATTGCACCTCATTGATTCCCGGAATCTTTTTAAGCTGGGCAACGTAGTGTTCTATTGCGCCCTCCTGGCGGCTGGACCGTTTAAGGGCAATCTCCACCGACGCAGGCAACACGTCGGCGGGCACGCCGTCCAGAAGGGTTTCCTGTCCCTTCAGTCTGGACCTGAACCGCTTCATCGCCTCGTTCTTGTTCACATAGGAAACCTGTGAAGTCCCTTCAATGGCTTTGATGCGATTCATTACCTGGTTGAGTTCCTGGGGGGGCAACTCCTGGTCAAAGTAGGCGGTCACCTGGATTTTGCCGCTCCACTCCTCGGCAGTCGACTCAAGGTTTACGAACACCAGCAGAAACAGTGAGACGATGAGCAGCGCCAGCGATATGGTGCCGATGGTCAGCACGTTCACCATGACATTCTGGCGAAGATTGAGGATCGCCCTGCCGAGAAAATAGCCGAGCCGCCCTCCGGGAGCATCGCCGGAAAGGGTGGGCCGTTTAGAGTTCTTGTTTCGGGACATCGTTATCCTCCACCAGGCGGCCCTTGTCCAGGATAATCACCCGCTTGTGGCTGTTTTCGATCACACGACGGTCATGAGTCGCAACCATGACGGTCGTACCACGAATGTTGGCCTCCCGGAAAATGGTCAGGATCTGCTCCTTGTTCTCATCATCAAGGTTTCCAGTCGGTTCGTCGGCCAGCAGAATCTTCGGATCGTTCACCAACGCCCGGGCAAGGGCAACTCTTTGCTGCTCGCCGCCCGACAGCCTGAGGGGGGTAGCGTTGATCTTGTGCTCTATCCCCATGAGCCTGAGAATATGGTGCACCTTCTTGCCGATATCCCGTTTCCCCCAGCCGAGAACCTCAAGGGTAATCGCCACGTTTTCCAGCACCGTCCGGTTGGGAAGAAGCTTGAAATCCTGGAAAACCACCCCGATGGAGCGCCTCAGCAAGGGGATCTGCGAGCGGGTCATTCGCGTGACGTTCTGACCATCGACGATCACCTGCCCCTTGCTTGGACTGAGGGCTGCATAGACAAGTTTCAGGAGGGTCGACTTCCCCGCCCCTGACGGGCCGGTCACAAAAACAAAGTCCCCTTTGGGGACCTTGAGAGTTACGTCGTTAAGGGCAGCCATGTCGCGCTGGTATGACATGGATACATTGTGGAACTGGATCATTGTTTCCCTTCTTCCTACCGGCTGACACCCGTTTGTTATTGTCCGTATCCTCTGTTACCAGTCCTTGTATGGAGTTCCTTTTGAACTGACAAGGTCTGAGCCGCTGTGCACATCAGCTACGTTACCCTTGATCTCCTCGGCAGCATGGATTTCGCCGGTGGGTTCTATGGGCTTGACTGTAACCCATGTGTCGTTCTTACCGGTAAAGGGATCATAGGGAATCGATTTGAGATACCGCTTTTCCGCCATCTCGTCAAGGGTATCGGGATATTTCCCCTGATCCGCATAGTACTGATCTATGGCACTGCGCATGGTGTAGAGGTTTTCCTGCAGGACAGCCTCGCGGGCCCTGATGAGCCCCCACCGGTAGTTGGGTACGGCAATGGCCGCGAGAATGCCGATGATGGTCACGACGATCATCAGTTCGATGAGGGTGAATCCCTTGCGGTTACGAAGATATTTCAGCATCCGCTTCTACCAGTCCTTGTATTTGCTTCCGTCGATGGCGATCCCGTCGCTCAAGGAATACACGTCGTAGAGGTCTTCCCCTCCCCAGATATCGCTTTCGGGGTCATCCACAGAAGAGCGCATCCCCCACATGGGCGGCTCCCCTGCCTCGGGAGAATGAAACGGGTCAACGGGAATCCGGCGAAGGTACTTTTTCTTGTAGGCATAGAGGCCGCCGAAATCCTCTCCCTCAATCAGTTTTTCAAATGACTCGGGATAACCGGACCTGTTGGCAACATCTAAAATTTTCTTGTCCTTGATCGCCTTGTCGTAATCCTTCTTGTAGTCGTCGATGGCGGTGCGTATTACCCTCAAATCCCGTCTCAGCTCAATCTCCTTGGTGCGCTTAGCCGCCATCTGGGTGAATGGGACAACGGCCATGGCCAGGATTCCGAGAATGGCCACGGTAAAAACGAGTTCAATGAGGCTCAGGCCCCGGCTGTCTCCCCGGAACCGCCTGCCGATGCGCACAGTCAGGGCCGCCATGCTACTTGACTTCAACCACCGTGTTGTATGGGATAATGTCCAGAGGCCTGTTCGCCTGGTCAGCGAATTTCACATTCTGAAGTCCGAGGCTGGCCGGTCCCTTGTTTTTTGCCGTAAAGGTAGCGGTCAGGAGCGTTCCCGAACCGTCGACCCCCTCACCGGCGGCACTGCGATCCATCGTGACGACCACCCGACCTGCCGCCTTGTCAGCCAATGCGTTGAAGGTCGTCGGCTTGCCGTCCCGGTTCAGGAAGTTCCCTTCCGCCGCCCCGACATACTCGATGAAAATGGGGTCATAGAGTAGAATGAACGGTGCCTTGGCAAGACCTTTGACATCCGACACCTTGACCTCCACCTTGAACTGACCGCCGAGATCGACACCGGCCGGCGCGGCGATATTGAGGCTTCCACGCATGGCGGGCTGAACCGGTGCCGCAACAGCCTGGGCTCCGGCGGCAGTTGAAGCGGCCACCGGGGTCGCCGGGGTCCCTGCCGGTTGGCCACCGGCGGCTGGAGCGGCAGCCGGAGCCGCCGGCTGCCCGGCGGGTGTCGCCGGGCCAGGCTTGGCCGCCGGTGCAGCGGGCGCCCCTTTGGCAGCCGGCGTGGCAGCCGGCTGGACCGCAAACTCCGGCTCCAGTTCGAAGGAAGAAAAGGGTCTTACGGCTGTCGGGTCATCTTCCTTGCCCGACCAGAAGGCCGCCACATCCGCCTCGGGAACGGATACCGCCCGGACAATGCGTGGCGTAATGGCAAGCACCAGCTCGCTTTTGTCATACTTGTCGTTGTGGCTGGAAAGCAGGCTGCCGATGAGGGGAATATCGCCAAGGAGCCATATCTTCTGCTTGCTCTTGCTCTTCGAGTCCTCGATGAGGCCGCCGATGATGCTCGTCTCCCCGTCTTTCAAGTTGAGAACCGTATCCACGTTGCGGGTACCGATGGTCACGACCGAACTAATGGCATCGCCGCTGCCGACTGTTTTCTCGCCGATGATGGAACTGACCTCGACTCCAAGCTTTATGGTGACCTCGTTGTTCAACTGAATCACCGGCTCCGCATTGAGCTTGACACCCACGTCCACGTACTGGACGTTGACGGTAACCCCTCCCACTGAGCCGGTACTGGACGTAGTGGTGATAGGCACCCTCGTACCCACGGTAAACTTGGATTTTTCCCGGTTCTTGACGCGAATCTTGGGATTGGACAGGACCTCGGCATTGGACAATTGTTTGCTGAAATTGTACGTGGCGCTGGGAACGGTCAGGAACCCCTGGTAACCGTTCCAGTTGAAGAGGTTGAGGAGATTCTTCACCTGCGTAGTGGTCACCGTGGTCGTGTCGTTCGATGTTGTGGTTACCTTCGGATCAAAGGTGTCTGAAAAGAAATCGCCCCCCGAACCGGGGGTACGGGCATTGAGTGATACGGCATACCGGCTCAGCCCCAGGCCGAACAACTCGGAATTGTTCTTGGAGACCTGAATAACCTCCACTTCCAACAATACCTCGGCATCGGGCACATCATTGGCTTCGAGAATCTTCCCCGCCACATCGATCAGTTCCGGATTATCCCTGATGACGAGGGCGTTGAGTTCCTCGTTCACATAGATCTTCTTGACCTGAAGCATCGTACGCAGAAGATTGACGGCCTTCTTGGCATCAAGGCTGTTCAGATAGAAAGTCTTCACCATCAGATCTTCATACTGTTTGGCCTTTTCCGGCGTTTTGGGGAAAATGAGGATAGTGCCCTCATTGAGGACTTTGCGCCCCAGCTTGTTCATGCTCGTAAGAAGATCAAAAGCCTGATTGAATGATGCATTTTCAAGCAAAATGGTGACGTTTTGCTCCTTGACTCCCTCATCGAAAATGAAATTGATTCCGGAAAGCTGGGACAGGATATAGAAGACGTCCTTGAGCTTTGCTTCCTTGAACTTGAGGGTTATCGGCTTTGTCGATTTGAGGTTGAGTTCAAAGCCTTCCAGCTTGGTTCGCCTGGTCTGGAGCAGCTTTTCAAGGGCTTCCTTTATTTCCTTGTTCTCGGGGTTGAGGTCCAGAGCCTTGCGATAGGCCTGAAGGGCTTCGCGGGGCTTGTTCGATTTTTCAAACTCGAGTCCTTCGCGATAGTAGGTCAGTGAATTACGCACCCGAATCAGTTCGTCGCTGCGCTGTTTTGCCCGCGCCAGGGCGGGGTTGAGCGAAACTGCCGCCTGATATTCCCGCAGGGCTTCGTCTAGCAGTTGCTGCTCATAGGCCGTATCCCCTTTTTTGAGATGCTCGAACGCGGCTTTTTCGCTCGCCTTGAGAAGCCTCATGCGGTACTCGGTCTGTTGAGGGTTGGTTGAAGCAGCCTCGGCAAACTTCATGACCGCCTCGTCAAGCTTCCCTTCCTCTTCGAGCTTTTCAGCCTTGTTGAACGCGGTCAGGCCGGCAGTGCACCCGGCGAGGAAAGTCAGTACTACCGCGGCAATGGCCATGTTCGCTATGGTTCTCATGGAACTGCTCCTCGAGTTATCGTTGCATTCAGCGAATCTGCCCGCTCAGCGGGCGATTTTCAACAAGCGGGATGACGATCTCGCTGCCGTCTGTGGTCGAGCGGATCGACAATGCCTCATCCGTTATGTTGACAGCCTCGTAGATCCCGGCGATCTTGTCGCCCTGGCGTACGAGGATGATCTCTTTATCCTTTGCCAGAAAAATGGTCTTCCGGTTTTCTTTTTTGAGAAAGCCCAGGAAGGTAAAACGCGCCATGTCGCGGACTACCGGTGGCGGTTGGGGAGGCGCCACAGGCGGAACCGGAGGCGGAACCGGCCGTGGCGGCACTGGTGGCGGTATGGGTCTCGGCAGAACCGGCGGTGCGGGCGGCACCTTTGTTTCGTCATGGAAAATGGGCCGGAAGATATTCCGGCGGAAGCCGGCAAAACGCCCCTTGCCGCATTCCAAAAGATCAAGCCTTACCCGCGTCTCATCTGCCACAGGCTTGGCAGGTGCCGTCTTCTTGTCGCGGGCCGGGGCCTTGGCCTTTGTCGCCGGAGACGAGGCAACGGTTTGCTGGCGGGGTGTTCTGACGTAGCTGTAAATCAGCGACAAGCCCAGCAGCACCAGGAGAATAGCCAGAATGAGCCGTTGACGGTTCATCATTCCTCCGTCCGGAGGTAGGCCGAAAGCTGCACTTTCAGTGCAACCGCCTCCTCCACGGCACTGCCGCTGTTGAGTGAGAGAGATTCAACCACGAGCATTGACCTGTGACACTGGAGATCGGAGAGGAAGCTCTTGATCCCGGCGTAGGTTCCGTCAAGCGAAAGAACCACATCATAGACCACGAGCTTTTGATCCGGCACCTGCTTCGGCTTGTACGTAACCCCCTTGACCGTGAGTCCGTTGTCAGCAGCGGTCTCGAACACTTCCATCATGAGGGCGGTGAACCCCCGCTTGGGGGTAAGGCGCTCCCGGTACGCCTTCAGATCCTCAGTCCCTTGCCGGTAGATGGAGGACACATCATGTCTGGCACCCGTATTGAGCGACCTCTTGGATGTCCACTCATCCCTCAGCTCGGCAATGCGCGGCTCTTGATACACGCCTTTGAACATCGTCAGGATGATATTCACCGTTGCCAAGACAAGAAGGACGACCACAGTCCGCTTCCTGGACGTGATAAGTTGTATGAGTTGCTGCTTCGTCATGTAAAGTCGACCTTGCAGGTGACGGTAAAGGAAATACCCTTCTGCTTTTCTCCGACACTCAGCTGTCCCTGATTCAACAGGAGAACATCGGTAAAGTGGGTTGACGACTCCAGGTTCTCCATCAGCGATCTGAGTGCGCCGAACGAGCGGGCAGCACCGGAAAGCTTAAGGGTCCCGTCCTTCAGGCTGGGATCTATGGCCCCGAGTGCAACCCCCTCGGGCACTACTTCCTCAAGACGGTTCAGAAGAAGCAACCAGTCAAAGGCCTTTTTGCCGATTACGGCGTTGGCTTCGGCAATCTTCTTGAGCAGATCCCGATACTGCTTTTCGGTAATTCCCTTGGCAGACTCATCAAAACGGGCCTGCAAAATCCCCATGTCCTTCTTGAGCGCGCGCTCCGTGGAAACATTCGCCACAAGCGATGCGATGTTGTACGCCAGCAGGAGAAGAAGCACCAGGACCACTGCGGCAATCCCCGTGTTCACCTTCCTCGTGTTATAGAAATAACGGGTGGCAAGGTTGATCCGGATATCCATCAGAGGTTCCTCGTGGCCGCACCAAGGGCTGCTGCCAGGTCATGAAGTGACGCGGGAGCCGCCGCAGTTGAGCCGTTACTGGCTATGAACGTCTGCGGAGCGAACAGGACCGGATCGACGCCGCTCGCTTCCGCAACGATGCCGGAGAAGGACTCCCCCCCATCCGGAGGAGCCAGACAGAGCACGCTCTTGACCTCACGGCCGGGGTTTTTGTCGCGATAGACAAGGAGTGAGCTGTTGACCTCCATGAAAATCCGGTTCGGATCAACACCATCTCTGCCCATCTCTTTTGCTCGATAGAAATCGATGACTCCGTCGGTTAGAACGAGCATGCTCAGCATGCCCCGGTGAAAGGCCACAAAGAGCGCGGTATCCTCAGACGGAACACGCTTGGCCGCCACGCGATAGAGATTAAACGTGTTGAAATCGATCCGGTTCGGCTGAATGCCCGCCTCAAGGAGCAAATCCTCGTACTGGGTCACGACCTGTCGCGCCACAACGGCAATCAGCACCGAAAGGCTGCCATTGTCACGCTCACGCAGGGTCTGGTAGTCCAGATGCATGTCCCCTGAGTCAAGGGGAAGGCTCTTCTTGAGCTTCCAGCGGATCATGTCGCGCCCCTCTTCCCTGTTTTTGAAGCGCGTGTCGAAATCCATGATCATTATGCGGCCGACCGCGTCGGGCAGTGTAACCGATACGAGGTTCGTCCGGGCGAGCAGTTTGCAAAATTCCTCGCGCACCGTGCCGACAAACGCCTTTGGATCGGCGACATTGGGCTCGCGGTGGAGAATCCGCACGATCCCCGATGCAAAGGAGGCACCGCCGTGCGTCACGAGACGCGGCGCCCCCTTGCCGCCAGCCAGCACGGCGAAGCGGATCCCGTGCTGCGACACCTCCATACCTATGGCGTTATGGGTGAAAAACATGCTTACTCCACAAAGGTGACCCGGTTGATTTCGCGCAAGGTCGTTTCCCCGGCAAAGACCTTTTCAATGGCCGATTCGCGCAGAAATACCGTGCCGGCCTCACGGGCGGCCGCCTTGAGCTGGGCTGCAGGGGCCTTTGCCATGATCAACTCCCGCATCTGGTCATTCAGATCAAGAAGCTCAATGATGGCTGACCGTCCGCGATACCCCGTCCCATTGCACTCCTCGCAGCCACGGCATTCATAGAACGTTACGTCGCGACACTCCTCCGGGTCAAGTCCCGATTCGATAAGGGCCGAGTCCGGGTGCTCCACCGGGTATTTGCAGTGAGGGCACGCCTTGCGCACCAGACGCTGGGCCATGACGCAGTTGAGGCACGACACGAAGTTGTAGGGATCGATCCCCATGTGAATGAAGCGGCCAAGAACGTCAAAGGCATTGTTCGCGTGGACCGTCGTAAAGACCAAGTGCCCGGTGAGGGCCGATTGGACGGCGATTTGTGCCGTTTCGGGGTCCCGGATCTCGCCGACCATGATCTTGTCCGGGTCGTGCCGAAGAATCGAGCGGAGTCCGCGGGCAAAGGTGAGACCCTTTTTCTCGTTCACCGGGATCTGGACAATCCCGCGCAGAACGTATTCGACCGGGTCTTCAATGGTGATGATCTTCTCTTCGCCCGTATGGATCTCGGTGAGAGCGGCGTAGAGGGTGGTCGTCTTGCCCGAACCGGTCGGCCCCGTTACGAGGACCATGCCGTAAGGTTCGCGAATTTTCCTTCTCAGACGCTTCATTTCCCGCGGATGCATGCCGAGCGTCTCAAGCGTAAGCCCCTTCAGGTCGGAAGCGATGCTCTCCTTGTCAAGGATACGGATAACCGCGTCCTCACCAAAGGCACTCGGCATGATCGATACGCGGAAATCGATGGCCTTGTCATTGAGCCGGACCTTGAAACGGCCGTCCTGGGGGATGCGCCGTTCGGAAATGTCGAGTTCGCTCATGACCTTGAGGCGAGAAATGATCGGTGCCTGGAAGTGGATGTCGAGGGGTTCTGTGGCCCGGTACAGGACCCCGTCGATCCGGTATTTGATGATAACCCCTTCCAGGGCGGTTTCGATGTGAATATCGCTTGCCCGGCGGGTCAGCGCGTCCATGACGGTGGAGTTGACGAGCTTGATGATGGGACTCGTGTCGGCCGAGATCTTCTCCATGGAGAGGATCTCTTCGCCTTTTTCATTCTCCTTGACCAACTGGAGCATGAAGTCCTCGGAGACTTCCTTGAGGACCCTGCTGGTGGCTTCCCCCTTTTTGAGGATGGTGGCGATGGCCGTTTCAGTGGTCAGTTTGACGGTGAACGACCGGTCCAGCAGAAGCTCCAGCTCGTCCAGCTTCAGAACGTCCGTCGGATCGGCAATAAGAACCACCAGAGTCTCGTCGTCCTCTTCCAGGGGGATAAACTGGTAGCGATAGACGGCATCGGGCGGCAGTGTTGTCAGGAGCGACTCGTTGAGCCTTACGCCGCGGGCGTCAACATAATCGAGGCCGAACTGCTCGGCAAGAGCCCGTGCCAAGTTCTCCTCGGTAATGAGCCCCTCCGCGACGCAGATTTCCCCGAAACGCCTTGTGGACGCATTTCTCTTCTCGACCAGATAGGGAATCTGATCAGGATTGAGGCTACCTTGCTCAACCAGAATCTGGCCGATGGTTTTCCGTCTGAAAGATTGCTTTTCCATTGTTTCATTCCAAGCCGGGCCGGTAATGGGCTGCGCAGCGACAATCACCCCACGGTACCGGCAATCTTGAACACCGGCAGATACATGGTTACGATAATGACGCCGACCACCAGCCCCATGACGATCATGATCGCGGGTTCAATGGCGGTTGTCAGCAGGTGGAGGCGGGCATCGATTTCTCCCTCGAAGTATTCGGCAATATCACCCAGCATCTCTTCAAGAGAACCGGTAGTCTCACCCACGCCGAGCATCCGGAGCGCGAGAGGCGGCATGATCCTCGCCGATTCGATGGCGCCCGACAGGCTCATTCCCTCCTCGATCTTGACCACGGCTTCAAGCATGCGCCTTTCGAGGACGCGATTGTTTAACGTGCCGACCGACATCTTGAGCGATTCGACAATAGGTATGCCGCTGCCGATGACTGTTGCCAGCGTCCGAGTGAACGAGGTTACGGCAAACTTGGAAAAAATATCACCGATAAAGGGAATTCGTATCTTTATATCATCGACCCGATACCGCCCCCCCTCGGTGGCGGCCCATCGCCTAAAAATGAATACAGTGCCAAAAACTGCCGCAATAACCAGGGGGAAAAGCTGTTTCAGGGATGTGGAAAACGCTATGAGCATCCTGGTGGGAAGCGGAAGCTGGGAGCCGGCATCCGCATAAACCTGGCTGAAGGTCGGAACCACATAGACCAGAAGAAACGTTATGGCCAACGTCGCCACAGTAACGAGGATTGCAGGATAGACCAGCGCGGAAACGAATCGTTTCCGTACCTCTTCTACCCGTTTGAGAAACGCGATGTAGCGCCGGATGGTAAGCGGCAGGTCTCCGGTCCGCTCGCCGGCCCGCACCGAAGCTACGTAAAGATGAGGAAAAACCTTGGCGTGCTTTTCCAAGGCATCGGAGAGAGCCATCCCACCCTTGACGTCCTCGCGCACAACCGCCAGCACGTCAAAGAGAGTTCCCCGCTCAACCCGCTCCAGTACCGTGTCAAGCGCCTGGATAATCGGCAGTCCGGCCTTGATCAGAACGAGAAGTTCCTGGTTAAGGGTAAGGAGGGCCTTGTTGTCTACCTTGCGCCGCCCTCCCCCTTTGTTCCAGAGAAACTGCAGGGGCTTTTTTTTTATCTCGAAAACAAAAAAACCCTGCTCTTCCAAACTGACGCGAAGCATCTCAGGGTTTGCGGCTTCCAGATCCCTGGTTATGATTCGCCCCTCGGAGGAGCCGAGCTTACAGTGGTATAGGGCCATTAGATTTTCTTAGCACAAAATGGGCGAAATTAAAAATAAAAACAGGTAGAAACAAACTCGTAGCACGATAACGTCATATACGTCACGCCACATGGCCGACCTTATCGGTCATGGCAGGAAAAGCAGAGATCCTCCACGGGCACACGCAGATGGTATGCCTTCTGGTGAGGATTTTCCGCGGCAACCACGTGCATGTCGTGACACGTGATGGCACAGGCAATCAACCCGTCTCCGTCGAGCGGCAGCCCCGTGCGGTTCATTTCCGGCTTTTTGCCGACACCATGGCCGAAATCAATACCGTGACACTGGAGACATGCTCCGTTAACACCGTATTTTAACTGCTTTTTTCCACTGAAAGGAAAACGGTCGGCATTCAAATCACGTTCCGGGGCAATGTGACACGAGAGGCATGCCCCTTGTGCATCGTGTGGTGATACGTGTTCGGCCGCCAGGACTGACTGCCCACCTGACGTTCCCCACAGTAACGCAACCATAACCGCGGTGAAAAACAATCGCATCTGACAGCCCGTCGCAGGTGAGGTCATGGCTCAATATACCTTTGGATTGTGGTCTGCGCCGTGACAGGAAAGATAGCACTCTCCCCTGAATGTGGAGATCCCCTTTTCCACGAACTTGAGTTGGCCCTGGGAATTAGGAGAAACCACTGACCTGTTGAACTGGATCAGGTACTTGTACTCAACGCTGCCGTGGGAATTGTGACAGGTATAGCAGGAGGTGCCATTTGAGCCGGCAATGCCGCCAGTACCCTGGATGTGCCTTGCATGGAATTTGAAGCTTTCATTGCCGAGGATACTGCTGCGATCGTGGCACCGGTAACAAAGTGCGTAGGCGTGGGGGCTTTCCGGCTGGTTGTCTCGTGTCGAGTAGTTCTCCACGAGGATGTGCTCGTTGAGAGAGCCATGGGGACCGCGAGGGCCGGAAGAAGACTCGCTGCCGTGGCAGTCGCCGCAGGAAATGGTTGAGACATCGCCCGGACTTTCCTTCCTTTCTTTATACGGACGAATGAGACTGACAACCGCCGCGTTTTTTCCCTCAGCCTCGATCGGATGAAACGACGGGTTGGTGGCGGCAAACTCGGCCCTTTTATTGCCGAAGCGGCCGGGAAGGTTCGCGCTTTCGGCGTGGCACCGGTAGCAAAGCTCGAATTCCGTCGTAACGGTCGAAACCAGGTTACCGACCCTGCGCCCTTTAATGCCCGCAAATTTATTTGTTGAAGAAACATGATGGGGATTGTGGCAGTCCACGCAGTCGGCGTGGCGGGGCATGCGGGGATCCCTCTCCGGCAGGGTCTCCCCACCCCGATGGACGCCGCGGGCATCAAACGTGGGATGACGGAAAGGCTTGCGGAATTCTTCCTCAACGTTTTTCATATCGGCTTCACGGGGAGCGAAACCTCGGGGCATGCCGGCATACTGGCGTGTCAGCCGGGAAGGATCACCGTGACAGACAATGCAGGTTTCGGGGCCGCCGCCGTCCTTGAAATTGAACTTGAGGTGACAGGTTGAACATCCCCGGGGCACTTTACTCCGATCAAGATGGACTCCCCCCGTGTAATCAGCCGCGACGGCCGGCATGACCGAGAACAGCACCAGGCAAAGAAGAGCTGCGGCTACCGGCATTGCATCTCCTAAGGATTTGGCGTCTTGAAGCTGTGGCATGCGTAACAGACTTCATCATGAACGGTATCGGCGTTCACGGTAGAAAGGCCCCGTCCGTCATAGGCCCAGAACGGTGTCAGCGGAGGGGTATTCGTGTCGTGATACTGACTCTGGTGGGGATCATGACAGGTGGTGCACTGCATCCGCTTTTCCTTGTCAAGCCGGACGAATTGCCTGGCCTTGTTGGTGCCGGGTGCGCCCGGACTTTCCTGGGACGGCGCTTCGGCCGGCAGCCAGTAATCGGATACCGGACCTTCCAGGGTCTTGAGACGTGCAACCACTTCTGCGGTGTACTTGAACGAAACCGGATGATGGGAATTGGTTATCTTGGCACGATCAAAGACATGGTCGCCGGTCATCTTTGTGAACATGCTGCCGTTGACCTCAATGGGCACCCCTGAAAGCACGGCACCAAGAGCCGTGACCCCGTCATGGCAACTGAGGCAAAGCCGGGACGAGCCATTGGGCTCCGCCTTATAATCGCTGGCCGTGCGGGCGGTTGCATCCAGGTGGAGAGACAGGCTGCTTGATGAATAGTGCCCGAAACTCTGAGTAGTGTCGCTACGGTTCCAGAGCGTTGTCTGCGGACGTGCATTATGGGGCGTGTGACAAAAAATACAGATCTGCTTGGCACGCATATCGGTTGAATTGGTGGCCTTGAAGTTGACATTGGTGTTGGAATACGAAAGGTTATGCTTGTTTCCGCCACCGGGATCGGTGAATTTCGGCCCAGGGGCTCCGTAATTCGGGCGGACGCTGCCCATGACGAGCGCCGTCACGCCCATGACCAAAAAGATCCTCGTCATCATCGGTTTTCCTCTTTCAGGTATTCGAACACCTGGACCCGCCGGTTGTACGAATCAGAGATGAAAATCCGGTCGTTTCGATCGATATGGATGCCGCTCGGCATATAAAACTCTCCGGTTTTTTTACCGGGCTTTCCGACGAAAAGGAGCAACTGCCCCTCTTGGTTGAAAATTTGAAAGTTGTCAAACGCGGCATCGATCACATACACATTGAGATCACTGTCGACCGCGACGCCACGGGGTCTCGCGAAAGAACCAGGAGCATCTCCTATTTCACCGATACTTCGGAGGTAACGACCGGCTTCATCATAAATCTTTACCGTAAAATTCAGGGCATCGGTAACATAGACTTTATCGTCCTTATCAACGGCAACATGGGAGGGCAGGTTCAATTCCCCTCCGCCATCGTCGGCGGGAAATTCTCCCATGTAACGCTCATCCTTGTCGAAGACTTTCAATTTGTGTGCCAAAACATCAACCACAAAAAGAACACCTTTACTGTTCACGGCCAAGCCGGCCGGCCTCCTGAAGCCGACCTGGCCATCGGCCAGTACGTGCAAGAACTCACCTCGATGTGAAAATACGTACACCTTGGCATTGACCGAATCGCTGACGTACACTTCTCCCGAAGGAGAAAGGGCGAGACCAACCGGGCTTGAGAGGAACTCCTCCCCTGCCTGAACAATATAGGAAACCTTTTGTCGCGCCAGGTCGATGCGATGAACAACACCAGACGAGGAATCGGAGACAAACAAAAGCGCCCCGCCATCCGAGACAACCCCGTAGGGGGTCACAAAGGGGACGGGCTGGAACTGCTCACCGGTGACAAACTCCAGAAAGCGGGCAAGTGCTCCCGGCTCAGCCTTGATCTGTTCCGGCCCGGAAATTTCGCGGAGAAATCGTATCCGGGCCGGATGAGGAGCAGGAGGCCATGTCATATCCACCGATGGGTCCCGCAAGGAGGCGACGGACAAGGCTGACGGCCCGCCGCACCCCATGATCGGCAAGAGTGACGATAGCACGAGCAACAAAAGTATAACTGACGCGCAGCGGCTTCGTCTCATGCCATCATCATCCCTGCTACCCATAACGCGAAGAGGAGCACTACGCTCCCCCCCCAGATACTCGCAGCCCTGCGATCGAACACGCCCTCCGCGGGAAAGGCTCGCATAATGAACCCTACCATGGAACCGATCCATCCCCACAAACCCACCTGAGCGGCAAGCGCCCATGTTACGTCGAGCATATCGCCCTCCTAGCGGAACAATGCCCCGAAAACAGAGCCGAGCTTGAGTTTCCACACCATGAACACGGCTTCGCGTACGATTTTCTTGGACATTTTGGAGCTGCCCGAGCGCCGGTCGATGAAGATAATGGGGATTTCCTTCACCTGAAAACCCTTTTCCACGCACCGATAGTTCATTTCAATCTGAAACGAGTAACCATCAGAGCGAATAGTCCTCATATCGATCGATTCGATCGCCCTACGGCGAAAACATTTGAACCCGCTCGTGCAATCCATGATGCGCAAACCGGTGATCAATCTCGTGTACCAGTTGGCGAAATAACTCAGCATGAGTCGCCGGAGGGGCCAGTTGACCACGCTGATGCCATTCAGGTATCGAGAGCCGATAACCAGGTCGCATCCCTCCATGGCCTCCAGGAACCGTGGCAGTGTTGCCGGGTCATGGGAATAATCGGCATCCATTTCGACAATGAAATCGGCCCCCATGGCAAGCGCCGCGGCGAAGCCCTGACGATACGCCGAGCCAAGGCCCATCTTGCCGGGACGATGCAGCACATGAACCCGTCCCATCCCCTCGGACAACCGGTCCACAATCTCTCCGGTGCCGTCCGGCGAGTTGTCGTCCACGACCAGTACGTGAATGTCTTTGTCCTGCGCCAGCACGTCGTTGATCAGTCGCTCGATCGTATCACGCTCATTGTACGTCGGAATGACGACAACGGTTCTCAAGTTGTGCCTCCAGAGAATTGAGTGGAAACCAGGTGAGGCAAACGCGCGTCATCGGCATTCATGAACGGCGCGCTCACATTCTCTTAATAACTAATGGATAATAGCGGCCAATTCACACGCCCGTCAAGGAAAACACCCTTCCGAAGGCCTGTCTGCCGCGAACCATCGCAGATCTTACACCTATTCAAAACAAAAAGGCCATGCATAGCATGACCTTTTTGTTAATGGCGGGGTCGACGGGGCTCGAACCCGCGGCCTCCGGCGTGACAGGCCGGCGTTATAACCAACTTAACTACGACCCCATTCGTTATATTCAGTTAGGGTAGCCACCACTCAGAGAACGACTACCTTGAAGCATATATGGTGGGCGAAGAGGGGATCGAACCCCCGACATCCAGCTTGTAAGGCTGGCGCTCTCCCAGCTGAGCTATTCGCCCTTACTAATTAATGGCGGGGTCGACGGGGCTCGAACCCGCGGCCTCCGGCGTGACAGGCCGGCGTTATAACCAACTTAACTACGACCCCGTTTTCAGCATGAATTGTACCTACACTTGAACAGCAACCTATCAATTTTACAACAAATATTGATTTATTGCCGCCTTGAAGCGAGACATAACTTATAACAGAGACCTCACAAAGGTGTCAAGCGCTTTTTTCGTGCATCAGTGAGCAGTAACTGTTTCCTTTTCGGGTATCAACGGATGCCCCTCCGAGGTACGGTAGGGAGCTCCGCCGGCAACCCCTTCAGCCAGAAGTGCGTGGGAAAGCACTTCGTCCATATGGCGTACTGGAACAATAGTGAGCCCCACCGTAACCTCCCGTGGGATTTCCGCCAGATCCTTCCTGTTTTCCTCTGGGATGACAACCGTGGAAATCCCTCCTCGCCCTGCGGCCAGAAGCTTTTCCTTGAGTCCCCCGATGACAAGCACGTTGCCGCGGAGGGTAATTTCACCCGTCATGGCAAGATCATGGCGCACCGGCCTGCCGGTCAGCGCCGAAACTATTGCCGTAGCCATGGTAATGCCGGCCGATGGACCATCCTTGGGGATTGCCCCTTCCGGCACATGAATATGTATATCCGCTTTCTGGTGAAACCCTTTGTCAATACCCAGTATCTGCGCCCGTGAGCGCACATAGGTCATGGCCGCCTGTGCCGACTCCTGCATGACCTCCCCCAGCTTTCCGGTAATGAGGAGCTTTCCGGTGCCGGGCACCACTGCCACCTCAATGGTAAGCAGGTCCCCGCCCACTTCGGTCCAGGCAAGACCCGTGGCATAGCCGGGAGCATCTTTGTCCTCTGCCGTCCCGATCCGGTACTTGCGAGGTCCAAGGAACCCGGGCAGATTCTTGGGTTGAATTACGATCTTCTTTTTCTCACCCTTGACCACACGATGAGCAGCCTTGCGACAGAGCGTCGCAATATCGCGCTCCAGGTTGCGCACACCGGCTTCACGCGTGTAATAGCGGATTATTTCACTGACAGCCTTCCCGGAAATGCTGACCCGTTGCTCGGACAGGCCATTGGCTGCCATCTGTTTGCCGATGAGATAGCGTTCGGCAATGGCAAGTTTTTCATGCTCAGTGTAGCCTTCCAGGCGAATCACCTCCATCCGGTCGAGCAGGGGACGGGGAATCGAATGCGTCGAGTTGGCCGTGGCAATGAACATGACGTGGGAAAGATCATACTCTACGTCGAGAAAATGATCGCTGAAATGGGCATTCTGCTCCGGATCGAGAACTTCAAGCAGTGCCGAAGCCGGATCACCCCTGAAATCGGAGCTCATCTTGTCAATCTCGTCCAACAGAAAGACAGGGTTGTTACTTCCCGCCTTTTTGAGATTCTGGATGATCTTGCCGGGCATGGCTCCCACATAGGTGCGGCGATGGCCACGGACCTCCGCTTCGTCACGCATCCCGCCGAGCGACATTTTGACAAAATGACGACCGGTCGCCGTGGCGATTGACCGGGCAAGAGAGGTCTTGCCCACCCCGGGCGGACCAACCAGACAGAGGATTGGTCCCTTCAACTTCTTAACGAGCGCCTGGACGGAGAGGTACTCCAAAATGCGCTCCTTGACCTTTTCAAGACCATAATGGTCGGCGTTCAACACCTCTTCAGCACCGAGGATGTCGTGTTTTTCACGAGTCATCTTTGCCCACGGAAGCGACACAAGCCAGTCAACGTAGTTTCTCACCACGGCAGCTTCGGCAGACGCCGGCGACATGAGCTTCAGTTTTTTAAGTTCTGCGAGGGCCTTTTGACGGGCTTCCTTGGACAACTTCCCTTTGGTTGCCTTGTCTTCCAGTTCCAGAAGCTCTTGTCGGAAATCGTCTTTTGCTCCCAACTCCTTCTGGATGGCTCGCATTTGCTCGTTCAGATAATATTCCTTCTGGTTCTTCTCCATCTGCTTCTTGACGCGGGTCCGGATCTTATTCTCCAACTGGAGGAGCTCCAACTCGGCCTCAATGAAAGACAAGAGCTTCTCCAGCCGTTCATGGGGATTCACTATGTCAAGAAGCTGCTGCTTGTCGGCGAGCTTGAGATTCAAATGGGGCGCCAGTGTGTCGGCAAGCTTGCCGGACTCAACAATCCCTCCTACGGCACTGACCACCTCTTGGGGAATGCCTTTGGTCAGCTTCACATACCCTTCAAACACCGATTTTGTGCTCCGGATTAGGGCTTCAACCTCGGTGTTTGCTTCCAGGGACTCAAGGTGCGGCTGTATTTCAGCCATGAAGTAGTCGGGGTTAGGCAGGAACGAAACAAGACTGCCCCGCTGTTTGCCCTCAACCAACACCTTGACTGTACCGTCGGGGAGCTTCAGGAGCTGTATGATCTGTGAGATGGTACCGGTCGTGTAGATGTCTTCCTGCCGGGGATCTTCCGTTTTGGCATTTCTCTGGGCGGCGAGAAAGATCATCCTGTTGCCGTTCATGGCCGCCTCAAGGGCGGAGATCGAACGCTCCCGCCCCACAAAAAGAGGAACTACCATGTGCGGGAAAACAACAATGTCCCTTAACGGTAAAAGAGGGAATCTTTGCAGATCCCCTCTTTCCAGACTTTCCATACTATGGTCAACGTTCATTGGGTCCTTTGCGGTCAGGCTGATTCAGCCACATTTTCATAGACGATGATCGGCTTTTCCTTGTTGTAGATGACATCCTCATTAATGACCACCTCTTTCACCATGGTTTGCGAAGGGATTTCGTACATGATGTCGAGCATGGCGTTCTCAAGGATCGACCGGAGTCCGCGGGCGCCCGTCTTACGCTTGAGCGCCTCCCGGGATATGGCGACCAGAGAGCCGTCGGTAAACTTGAGCTTCACGTGCTCCATTTCGAACAGCTTCTGGTATTGCTTGATAAGCGCGTTTTTCGGCTCCTTCAGGATCTGAACCATGGCAGTCTCATCCAGTTCGCGCAGGGTGGCGAGTACGGGCAGACGGCCGATGAATTCCGGGATGAAACCGAACTTGAGAAGGTCTTCAGGGGTAACTTCCGTGAGAAGCTCTCCTGCCCTCTTCTCGACTTTGCTCTTCACGTCAGCACCGAAGCCGAGCTTTTTCACACCGATACGCTGCTGAATAATGCTGTCGAGCCCCGCGAACGCGCCGCCGCAGATAAACAGAATATTCGTCGTGTCGACCTTCAAAAACTCTTGCTGCGGGTGCTTGCGTCCTCCCTTGGGAGGAACACTGGCAACGGTTCCTTCAATAATTTTCAGCAGTGCCTGCTGCACCCCCTCCCCCGACACATCCCGGGTAATGGAAGGAGAATCGGATTTACGCGCTATCTTGTCAATTTCATCAATGTAGATGATGCCCTTCTGGGCACGTTCCACGTCATAGTCGGCAGCCTGAAGGAGGTTGAGAATGATGTTCTCGACATCTTCCCCCACATAGCCAGCTTCAGTGAGGTTAGTGGCATCGGCCATGGCGAACGGAACCTTGAGGATCCGGGCCAGGGTCTGGGCCAACAGGGTCTTGCCGGACCCGGTGGGCCCCAGCAGAAGTATGTTGCTCTTCTGCATCTCCACATCGCTCGGCTTGCCCATGGATTCGATGCGCTTGTAGTGATTGTAAACCGCAACGGCGAGGACTTTTTTTGCCTGGTCCTGGCCAATCACGTATTCATCGAGTACATCCTTGATCTCACGGGGCTTGGGAAGCTTCTTGACATCGGGCCCCATGGCCTCTTCAAGCTTCGACTCCTCGGCAATAATATCATTGCAAAGCTCAATGCACTCGTCACAAATATATACCGTTGGTCCGGCAATGAGCTTCTTGACTTCATCCTGGCTCTTACCGCAAAAGGAGCAGGTGAGATTGTCGCTGCCTTCGTTTCTCCTACTCACCGGGTACCTCCGCTGGGAGTTTTGCGCTCAATTATATTATCGATGATACCATAGTCCTTCGCCTCGGCTCCAGACATAAAATAGTCGCGCTCGGTATCGGCTTCAACCTTGGCTAGTTGCTGCCCCGTATTTTCGGCAAGGATCTCGTTCAGGCGCTTTTTGAGTTTCAGGATTTCCTGTGCGTGAATATGGATGTCCGTGGCCTGGCCCTGGAATCCACCCAACGGCTGATGGATCATGATCCGGGAATGCTTGAGGCTGAAACGCTTCCCCTTCTCCCCGCCCGACAAAAGCAGCGCCCCCATCGAAGCGGCCTGCCCCACGCAAATCGTCGACACGGGAGCCTTGATGTACTGCATGGTGTCATAGATGGCCATGCCCGACGTTACGACGCCGCCCGGCGAATTGATGTACAGATGGATATCCTTGTCCGGATCTTCGGCTTCCAGAAAAAGCATCTGGGCTATGACCAGATTCGCAACATGGTCGTCAATGGGGCCGCCAAGAAAGATGATCCGGTCTTTCAAAAGCCTTGAATAGATATCGTAAGAACGTTCGCCCCGGCCCGTCTGTTCGACCACTATCGGTACAAGCATGTTGCCTCCTTGCTCCACGGGTTACTCTTTCGTCTTCTCGCTGATTACGGCGCTCTCCAGAAGGAACGACATGACCTTCTCCTCGGCCAGGTGCGCTACGAGATTTTCCCGTGCCGAGCGATTCTGCTCGTAAAAGCTCTTTACGCGGCCGAGCTCTTCCTCGCTGCCGCCTGCAATTTCCAGCAACTTCTTCTCGATGTCAGCCTCTTCGACCGATATTCCTTCCTTTTTGGCAACGGCTTCAAGAAGAAGCGAACCCTTGACCTGATTTTCGGCAACGGTACGGTACTGGGCCTTGAATGACTCCTCGTTCATTCCCATCATCTCGAACGTAAGCCGCTGCTGAGCAAGCCTGTTCCGTGCATTGGCCAGCATGGTCTGCAGTTGCCGGTCCACAAGCGTAGAGGGGACTTCTATTTCGTTTTTCCCGATGAGCGCCTGCACGACCCCATCCTGAAGGTCAGCTTTGATCCGGTCGCTTTCCTGTTTTTCATACAGCTCGGCAACCTTGTCCCTCAGTTGGGCAATGCTGTCGAACTCGCCCATCTGAGCGGCAAATTCATCGTTCAGCTCGGGAAGCTCTTTAACCTTGATCTCGCTCAGGGTCACGTCAAACCGGGCCTCTTTGCCGGCAAGATCCTTGTTCCAGTAGTCTTCAGGGAAGCTCAGCGTCACTGATTTCGACTCACCGCTCTTCATTCCCACAATCTGTTCTTCGAAGCCGGGTATAAAACGACCGGAACCGAGCTCAAGCTGGTAACTCTCGGCAGAGCCGCCTTCGAACGGAACGTCGTCAACGTAACCGGTAAAATCAATGACCGCGAAATGTCCTGTTTCAGCCACTGACCCCACATCAAGGGGCTTCAGGTGAGACATGTTTTCGCGCATCTCCTGCAGCCTTTTTTCAACAACCGACTCATCAGGCGTAAAGGTTTCCTTGGCAACCTCAAGTCCGTTGTAGTCCTTTACGTCGATCTCGGGGAGGACTTCAACCGTTGCGGAATAGGTGAACGGAGTGCCGCGCTTTATTTCATCGCTATCGATTACGGGATGGGAAACGGGAAAAATTTTATGTTCGGCAAGGGCCTTGAAATATGTCTCCTCGAACAGATTCTTCAACACGTCGCCTTCCATGACGTCAACATAGTGCTTTTCAATGAGGGACTGGGGGGCCTTCCCTTTCCGGAACCCTTTAAGAGCCGCGCGTTTGCGGATCTTTTCAAAAACCTTGTCTATCTCGGACGTAACGCGGTCCGCAGGAATTTCGAAGGAAATTTTCTTTTTGACGCTGCTGAGCGACTCGACAGTGCTGGTCATCGTTCAACCTCTCTCCATTGGGGTAGTGTTCATATGATGATTAATCGGACGGGATAGCGGGCAAGAAAACAACAATCTCCGGGCGGGCATTTGAAACAGTCACACATACATGAATTGGTGCGAGAGAGGGGAGTCGAACCCCTACGGTTGCCCGCTGGATCCTAAGTCCAGTGCGTCTGCCAGTTCCGCCACTCTCGCAGATTGTCGCAACCAACTACACATACGAATAAGCCCCGTTCATCACGGGGCTCTTTCTTAAATGGGGTGGCTAGTGGGATTTGAACCCACGAATGCATGAGTCACAGTCATGTGTGTTAGACCCCTTCACCATAGCCACCATATGTGATTTACCGTTAATTAGTTGGCACGCCTGAGAGGATTCGAACCTCTGACCTACGGATTAGAAGTCCGTTGCTCTATCCAGCTGAGCTACAGGCGCAGGCTTGGTCGGGGTGAGAGGATTCGAACCTCCGACCCCCTGCTCCCAAGGCAGGTGCGCTAGCCAGGCTGCGCTACACCCCGTTGGAATTTGTATAACTAACACATGCCGTACTGACATGCAAGTATTTTTATTCACCCGCCTGCCGACCGAGATGGCCCTTCAGAAGTGCAAGAGCTTTGCCCCTGTGACTGACGGCATTCTTGACCTCAAGGGAGAGCTCTGCCATGGTTGCTCCATTTTCAGAGACGAAAAAGAGCGGATCATAGCCGAACCCTCCAGTGCCGCGCGGCGAATCAAGGATTACCCCCCGCAGTTCCCCGCTGAAGGTGTATCTCTCTCCGCCGGGAATACACAAGGCGATGGTACACCGGAAGGCGGCCGTGCGTTCCGCGTAAGGCACTGTTGCCAACTCGCTCAACAGCTTTGTATTATTTGCTTCGTCGCTGGCGCTCTCACCCGAGTAGCGGGCAGAGTAAACGCCCGGCTTTCCACCAAGTGCGTCAACAACGAGTCCCGAGTCATCGGCAAGCGCTGGAAGCCCTGTAACCATGGCGGCCATTGAAGCCTTTTTCAAGGCATTCTCCTCAAACGTCGCGCCATCCTCTTCCACTTCAGGAAAATCCGGAAAATCATCCAGCGACAGCAGCATGAAGGGTAACCCGCTGAGAATTGCTGCAATCTCTCGCAATTTGCCCTTGTTGCGGGTTGCCACTACCAACCGGGTCACTGTTCCAGTGCCTCTTGTTGGATGGCCATAAGCCGCTCGATGCCAATCATGGCGAGGGACCGCATCTCATCCATCTGGACACAGGTGAAGGGTTCAGCCTCGGCGGTTCCCTGCACTTCCACGAAACGGCCCGACGAAGTCATGACAAAATTCATATCGACATCGGCACGTGAGTCCTCTACGTAGTTCAGATCAAGAAACACTTCCCCGTTGACTATCCCGACACTGACGGCGGCGACCGCCTCCCGGACCGGCAGGGCCGCGATAGTCCCCTGCGCTACGAGCCATCGAAACGCGTCAACCAAGGCGACGTAGGCACCTGTAATGGAAGCTGTCCGCGTACCTCCATCAGCCTGTATCACGTCACAATCAATCAGCACGCTTCGCTCGCCAAGGAGCGTCAAATCAGTGACGGCCCTCAGGGAGCGGCCGATGAGACGCTGTATCTCATGGGTCCTTCCCCCCAACTTCCCTTTGGCCGCCTCGCGAGGAGATCGCGTATGGGTAGCCCGCGGCAGCATGGAATACTCTGCCGTTACCCATCCCCCCCCCTTGCCGCGCAGGAAGGGGGGCACCGACTCCTCCACTGAGGCAGTGCACAAAACTTTCGTGTCGCCGAATTCAACAAGTACAGAGCCTTCGGCATGCTTGATATACTTTCGTGTAATCCGGATGTGTCTGAGTGCTGCGGAACTGCGGCCGTCTGAACGCATGATGTACCTCTGGCAATTGGAAAGAGCGTACCTTAAACGATGTGATGCAGGTTGTCAATCTCAGCGGCAAGGACGGGCAGAGCAGTACGCCTGAGGGCACTCAAGGGGAGCGGCCGGACATGTCCCAGCGCGAAGACATCGAGAAAACGACGAACGAGAAGCTGCTCAATTTCCTCCAGTTCCGCAGCGGAATCGGCGAGTCCTTCGATTTTACCTCCGGCCATCATACCATGGCCGCCGGCAACCCCCCTCTCCTCGACGAGCCGCTTGATCAGCGCTCCTGCATTGACGTCGTGCCGGGAGGTGCGCAAAGAGAGGATCACATCTCTGTTAAAGTGGCCAATGGCCATCACCACATCAACCCCCTCAAGCCGGAGGAAAAAATCCGCCATCTCGGCAACTATTTCCGGGAAACTGACCTCTCGGAGATTTGTTGCCAGCAGATTGCCATAGATGCGCGAGTGCTCAATGGCGCGGTTGATTGTAAGATAGTATTCCACATGAAGCTTTGGGTAGGTGATTTCATAGAGCAGTTTTTTGTTCGCCAGGGGAAAGAGCTTCAGATAGGCATCCCTGTCGGGGCGGGCGGCCTCGCGACCCAAGTCCTGCGTTTCCGACTTGATCGCATAAAACAGCGCCGTGGCAAGATTGCTGCCAATGGGGACACTCTGGGCCTGCAGATATTCATAGACGATGGTTGCGGTTACGCCGTATTCTTCGCGGATATCGTCCCATCGGCACCTCAAGCCAGCTTCCCGCCTGGGGTGATGATCAATAAGGATATCAACCCGTCTGTCAGGAGGGAGCGAGTTATTGCCCGTTCCCGGCTGGGTATCGAGCATGCATGTGACGGAAAAATCCTGATACTCTATGAGTGCCAGCGGAGTCAGAGGTATCTGCAGTTGCTTGGCCATGGCGATATTTTCGCTCCTGCCGATCATGCCGGAAAAAGCGATGGTGGCGTCCCTGTTCAGCTTCATGACGAATAGGTGCCGCAGGGCTATGGCCGAGGCAAGACAATCAGGATCAGGGTTGTCGTGAACAACGATCAGGATCCTTCCCTTGCCCCTCACCCAGTTGAGCATTTCATCCGTGTAGCTTTTCGTTTGTGCGAGCGACCACTCTTTCTCCATTACCACGCCTCCCGGTCGGCATAGGCCTGACAGTCCCTTACCATACAATAAACATCACCACGAAACAATTACATGGACCTGCCCGCGCCGCAAAACAAAAGGAGGGGAAAGCATGCTTTCCCCTCCTTTATCGTCGCCCAAAGGCTGACAGAATTGTTTAACCGAGAACGATATTCTGATTTTTTGCCCTGTTCGCCAGGATCGTCGGGTCAATCACCTCTCCGCAGCAGGTGCATTTCCATGCATCAAATGATCTCACGAAATCATAAAACTTCTCAGCAAACATTCGGCCTCTGCATTTAGGACATTTCATAGGTCATCCCCCCATGTAGAATTATAACCGTGAGTGTCCTAACTGTTTTCACCATGTGTGCCAAACCAGGGAGCTCCCCGTTGACACAATGCGGCAAGAGTGATTTGTTGTTAAAAACCGAACTATTTCAATATATTGTAAGCATTAAAATACTCTTTTATTCTCTCAAGTGTTTTTGGACCGATTCCCGGGACCCTTTCCAACTCCCCAAAAGACGAGAAATCGCCATTATATTGACGGTCACGCACTATCCGCCGTGCCAACTCCGGGCCAATGCCGGGTAAAAATTCCCAGTCCGTTACGTTCATCCGGTTCGGATCAAGAGAGATTCTCAAAAGCATCAATTGAGAAACTGCCAGTGTTCCCAACGAAATTTCATAGGGTTCCCCGTTGCCCTTGCGTATGGCCACGACATCGCCATCGCAGAGGACACGGCTTGCTATATGAGTAGGAAGGTACGTTACCGGCATGTGAGAAAGCGTCATATTTATGACGTCCTGGCACGTGGATCCCCGAGCAATCCGATAAACGCCTGACCTCTCCGGGACACCGGTTATCATGATGATGCTCACGGGTCGTTCACCTGAACGCACAAAGGCCACGGCAGGAATCTCCGCAGGGGATGTGCCGTGGCCTTTGTAAAGTAATGGCAATGTCATGACCGCTAAGGCAAGGGCGAGATACACCACATGCCCGGTGCGGGTTTTCACTTCCTGGAGCCTTCGATCTCTTCGCTTTTGTGAAGCTTGTACTCCACGCTGTCCAGAAGGGCCTGATAGGATGCATCGACGATATTTTCAGAGACCCCAACCGTACCCCAGCGGCTCTCTTTGTCGCCCGACTCGATGAGCACCCTGATGGACGAGGCTGTCCCCTGCCCCGCCGGCAATACGCGCACCTTGTAATCCAGCAGCTTTACTTCCTTGAGCCGCGGATAAAACTTTTCCAGTGCTTTGCGGAGGGCATTGTCCAGAGCGTTCACCGGACCATTCCCTTCAGCGGCTGTGTGCTCGATCTTGCCCCCAACCTTGACCATGATGGTGGCTTCCGAAAGAGGCTTCTGGTCCTCGTGGCGCTTTTCGTCGATTACCCGGAAACCGATCACCGAGAAGAACTTGCGGTGGGTGCCGAGGGCTCTCTTCATGAGGAGTTCGAATGACGCTTCCGCCCCTTCGAACTGGTAGCCCCGGTTCTCCATTTCCTTGATGTTCTCGAGGATTTCAAGTGTGACCGGGTCCTTGCTGTCCATCTTGATGTTGAACTCTTCTGCCTTTGCAAGGATATTGGAACGGCCCGACAGGTCTGAAACGAGTACTCGCGTCATGTTGCCGACCAGTTCCGGGCGCAGGTGCTCATAGGTTTCGGGATGACGCTGGATGGCCGACACGTGGACACCGCCCTTGTGGGCGAATGCCGAATTGCCCACATATGCCTGGTGCTTGTTGGGCGAGAGGTTGGCCAATTCATAGACGAACCGTGAAAGGTCGCGCAGCTTTCTGAGTTGATCATCCCCGATGCACTCGCGCTTCATCTTGAGCTTGAGGGCGGGGATGATTGAGCAGAGGTTGGCGTTGCCGCAGCGCTCACCGAAGCCGTTGATGGTCCCCTGAACCTGGACGATTCCTTCGTTGACGGCATGGAGGGAGTTGGCCACGGCGCACTCTGAATCATTGTGTGTGTGAATGCCGAGCGGGGCCGTGATATGCCTGCGCACCTCACGGATGATCTCCACGAGCTCGAAGGGCATGGTTCCGCCATTGGTGTCGCAGAGAACGATGCAATCGGCCTTGGCGTCCTGGGCGGCCTTGAGGGTCTTGATGGCGTAGTCCGGGTTCGCCTTGTAGCCGTCGAAAAAGTGTTCGGCATCGTAGAAGACCTCGGGGACATTCGCCTTCAGGTATTCCAGCGAATCGAAAATCAACTCAAGGTTTTCCTCGAGCGATATCCGCAGGGCCTCGTGTACATGGAAATCCCACGTCTTGCCGAATATGGTGCAGGCATCGGGTTCCGCCTGAATGAGGGTCTTGAGGTTGTGGTCCTTGTCCGGGGTTACCTTTGCGCGCCGGGTGGAGCCGAACGCGGCGATTTTCGCCTGCGAGAGCTTTTCCTTCTTGATGTCCTTAAAAAAAGCAACGTCCTTCGGATTGCTGCCGGGCCATCCCCCCTCGATGTAGTGAACGCCTATCTCGTCGAGTTTATGGGCTATCCGGATTTTGTCCTCCACGAGGAAGGAAATGTCCTCCGCCTGGGTTCCGTCGCGAAGAGTGGTATCGTAGAGTTTTACAAGGCTCATGCTTTTACCTTTCGGGAACTGAGAAGCGCATGTACGAAAGCGCGGAAGAAAAAATCTGAATGATCGATTTTCTCCCCCGCGCCTTTGAAATTCCGCACTTCCGCTCTGGAAGTTTCTCTATTTGCCGGAGAGTCCGAACGCTTCGTGAAGCACCCGAACTGCCAGTTCGGTGTACTTGGCGTCAACAATGACCGAAACCTTGATTTCAGAGGTGGAGATCATCTGGATGTTGATCCCTTCCTTGGCAAGGGTCTGGAACATTTGAGTGGCAACACCCGCATGGCTCCGCATGCCGACACCGACAATGGATATTTTGGATATGTTTTCGTCCTCCGCCACATCCTTGGCATTGATCTCCTTGGCCACTTCCTTGGTGATGGCGAGTGCCTTCTTGAAATCCGCCCTCGTAACGGTGAAGGTGAAGTCGGTCAGGTCGCCCTCGCTTACATTCTGAACGATCATGTCGACCGATATATTGGCCTCGGAAAGGGGCGACAGGATTTTGGCGGCAACCCCCGGCTTGTCGGGTACCCCCATCACGGCAATTTTTGCTTCGTTCTTGTCGTAGGCGATTCCCGAAACGAGAACTGCTTCCATATCCTTATCCTCCTTGGTAACCATGGTCCCTGGATTTTCATTGAAGCTGGAGCGGACATGAATGTCCACATTGTATTTCTTCGCAAATTCTACGGAACGGATCTGAAGAACCTTCGCCCCGAGCGAGGCGAGTTCCAGCATCTCATCATAGGATACCTTCTCAATTTTCCGGGCATCCTGGCAAATATTCGGATCAGTGGTATAAACGCCGTCCACGTCGGTGAAAATCTCGCACACATCCGCTTTGAAGGCGGCAGCTACGGCAACCGCCGAGGTATCGGAGCCACCACGGCCCAGAGTAGTGATATTGCCATCTTTGTCGACGCCCTGGAAACCGGCGACAATGACAATGGAACCGTCTTTAAGGTCAGCGCGCACCTTGGTGTCGTCGATGCTCTCGATTCGAGCCTTGCTGAAAGCGCTGTCAGTGATAATGGGTATCTGCCAGCCATGATATGACTTGGCCTTGTAGCCCATCGACTTGAGGCACATGGCAAGGAGAGCTATGGAGACCTGCTCGCCCGACGCCACCAGCACATCATATTCGCGGGTATCCGGGAATTCGCAAATCTCATTGGCGAGGGCCACGAGCTTGTTGGTTTCTCCCGACATGGCGGAAACGACAACAACCATATCGTTTCCGGCGTCATAGGTCTTGGCGACCCGTTTGGCAACATTGCGGATGCGCTCGATGGACCCCATCGAGGTGCCGCCGTATTTCTGGACCACCAGTGCCATCTACCGTTCCTCCTTTGCTCTGGATCATATGTGTCATACTGCAGTTTGTATACAGGACACGACCGCAGGTCGTCACTTAATAGCAGGAATCAGACCAGTGGTCAAAACATTTTTTTAATAAAGCTTCATAGGTTATGCCGTAAGGAACGAACTCCAGAAGACGGATGGTTTCATCCTCGTGTCGAAAGGTGATGTCAATCCGCTCCACAGGCAGATCATCACCCAGACGTTCGGCCCATTCCACGAGACAAACACCTGTTCCATGGAAGTATTCGTCGAAACCGAGAGCCGCTGCGTCGTCAACGCCGCCCAGCCGGTACAGATCGAAATGGTAGAGGGGAATACGGCCTCGGTATTCATTGAGGAGGGTAAAGGTCGGGCTGGTTATGGGGACCGTTTCAGCAACGCCGAGTCCGCGCGCCACTCCGCGGGCAAACCGGGTTTTTCCGCTTCCCAACTCCCCCGCCAGGGCAACGAATGCCCCGGCTGACAGCTCTCTGCCCAGAAGTTCCCCGAGTCGCTCGGTCTCCTCCTCGCACCGCGAAGTGACATTAAACACCACGCGTCCTACCCCACCATGGTTCTGATGAGATCAATACGGGAGACAATTCCCACGAGCTTCTTCCCTTCAACCACCGGAAGCGTGTGGAGCTTTTTGTTGGCCATGATATCAGCGACCGTGCTCACCGGGGTTTCCGGCGTCACGCTCTCAACCTCGGTGGTATAGATATCTCCGGCGGTCTGGCCGGTTACCTTCTGGATCTCCCGTTCAAACTTCTTGGCACTTTCCAGATAGATAACCCAATCGAAAAGCGATATGACCGTCGGAATGTGCAGGCTTTTGTCCTGCTCAATCAAGTCGGACTCGGTGACGATGCCCGCCAGGTTGCCCGCTTCGTCGACAACGGGGATACTCCCGATCCGGTATTTCGAAAAAAGCTCGGCAAGCTCCCGTATGGTGGTCTCACGCCTGGCTGTAACAACGTTGGTTGTCATTATGTCGCGCACAGTCTTCATTATTGTTCTCCCTTCAAACGGATCAGTGAATTGAATGCATAGGGTAGCCGCTCCTGGACATCGAGAGCGGACATGCCTGTCTCGCCCTTGTCCGCAGCAACCAGGTCAGCGGCATGACCGTGAACGAAAGCACCCAGTATGCAGGCGTCGAATGGTTCGTACCCCTGTCCAAGGAGTGCCGTGACAACACCAGTGAGCACATCCCCCATCCCCCCCGAGGCCATGCCCGGATTGCCGCTGCCGTTGAGGGCGATGCGCCCATCGGGCGCCGCGATGACGGACCGTGCGCCCTTGAGGATAAGATAGACGCCGAACTGTGCGGCAAAGTCTCGCGCAACGCCGATACGGTCCGCTTCGACCGCCGCAGTGGTGGTTCCCGCAAGACGCGCCATCTCCCCAGGATGGGGCGTGAGGACAACGGTGTCGGGGCGCGCGCCCTTCAAGAGTTCGGTCTGCTCGGAAATTGCATTGAGGCCATCGGCGTCAAGGACGAGGGGCACCATAATATCAGCCAGCAGGTGCCGCACAAGGGCGGCAGTAGCTGGCTGCCACGACAGGCCGGGACCAAGGGCTATCGCATCCCGGCCTCGAATCGCGTCCCTCAGCGGAACAAGTGACTCATCCCCGAGGAAACCGACCCCACCGTCAGCCAGCGGGATTGTCATAGCCTCGGTGGTCTTTAACTCGAGAATTGCATTAAGGCTTGCCGGAACTGCCAGCGAAACGAGGCCTGCTCCGCTTCGAACGGCGCTGTTCGCGGCCATTGCCGCGGCTCCCGTCTTCCCGACAGACCCGGCTATAACGAGGCTGTGCCCGAAGCTCCCCTTGTGGGAGCATGGGTCCCGCCGCTTAACCACTGCTGCCGCCTCAGCCGCGTCAACGTAGAGAATGCCGTCCGCTTCCCGGGCGACTGACTCCGGAATACCGATATTGACAACTCTCAGCCGGCCGCAGTGCAGCGCCCCCGGATAAAGAACGTGTCCGTATTTTGCAAGGGCGAAGGTTACCGTCAGACTGGCCGTGACCGCAACCCCGAGCACCTTGCCCGTTGCGGCGTCGATACCCGACGGGATGTCGACCGAGACAACCGGCCGAGCTGAAGCTGCGATGTGCCTGATCGCTTCGGCATACGCGCCCTGTACCTCGTTCTTCAGCCCTGTCCCCAGCAGGGCATCCACCACCAATGCCGCAGCGTCGAGCCTAGCCGTAAGGGACGAAAGAGTTCCCCCTGCAGGGAGGTAAGAAACCGTCGACGGGTCGAGGCGGTCCAGATTCTCGCGGGCATCACCGCCAATTTCGTCCTTACGGGCAAGCACAACCGTATGCACCGGCCACCCTTCCCCAGCCAGCAGTCGAGCGATCACATAGCCGTCGCCGCCGTTGTTACCCTTGCCCGCGACCACAAGGACCGGTATGCAGCCGTCGCGGCCGAACATCTCTCTGATGGCGTCGGCACATCCGCGGCCGGCGTTTTCCATGAGGACAAGGCCGGGGATACCGAACTCGTCGATGGCGCGACGGTCCATCCGCTGCATGGTTTCGCCGCTCACCACCTTCATGGGCGCTCCAGCACAACTAGGGCGACGGCGTATGCTCCGTCGTGGGAAAGGGAAACGAAAGTCCGACTGAGGCTCAGGTCGGTGGCCAGCTTCAGGGCCTTGCCGTGGAGCTTGAGCTCGGGCTTACCGAGAGTATCATTGACGACCTCCACGTCATGCCAGGTCATCCCTTCACGCAGGCCGAGACCGCAGGCCTTGAGAAACGCCTCCTTGGCCGCGAACCGCAGGGCATAGTGCTGGGAGCTCCGGGCCTTGCCGGCACAGTACTCCATTTCATGAGGCGTAAAGAGCCGCTCGAAGAGACGCACGTTCCCTTCTTCGACCAGGCGGTCGAAACGGGTAATGTCGACGATATCGATGCCGGTACCGAAAATCATGCGTACTTGACGAGGTCTACCATGTCCCGCACGGCACGGTCGAGCCCGGTAAACACTGCGCGTGAGATTATGGAATGTCCGATGTTGAATTCCTCGATACCTCCGAGGGCCGCGACTTTGCGAACATTGGTATAATTGAGGCCATGCCCGGCATTGATGCCGAGCCCGAGCTTTGTGCCGAGCTTGATGGCGTTTTCGATGCGCTCAAGTTCGGCCTGCTCCTTTTTCCACTCCCGTGCCTCGGCAAAGGTTCCGGTGTGGATTTCGATGTAGTCGGCCCCCACCTTGCTGGATGCCTTAACCTGATCCGCATCGGGATCAATGAACAAACTCACTACAATGCCGCCGTCCTGAAGGCGTCCAATGGCATCGGCAAGCGCCTGCATGCCGACTCTCACATCAAGCCCCCCCTCAGTGGTAAGCTCCTGGCGTCGCTCCGGTACCAGGGTGCACATGTCGGGTTTGACCGACAAAGCTATACCCACCATCTCGTCGGTGGCGGCCATTTCCAGATTGAGCTTCGTCTTAACGGTCTGACGGAGCAGACGCAGGTCCCGGTCCTGAATATGCCGCCGGTCCTCGCGCAGGTGCACCGTTATCCCGTCGGCACCGGCGAACTCGGCAATGGCGGCGGCCGCCACCGGGTCGGGCTCAACGCCGCCCCGGGCTTGGCGGATTGTTGCTACATGATCAATGTTGACTCCGAGCTTTGCCACCTACTTCCCTCCGATCTTCTTCTCGACCAGATCGGCAATTTCCTTTGCCCACCCGGTTATCTGATATTTGTCCTGGCCTTCGAGCATAATACGCAACAGCGGTTCGGTACCCGAATAGCGGATAAGGATGCGTCCCTCGTCGCCGAGCTTTTTCTCTATATCTCCGATGAGCAACGCCACTTCCGGAATGGTTGTTATGTCCTTCTTCTCCTTGACCCGCACGTTGACCAGCACCTGGGGCAACGGAATCATGACCTCCGCCAGTTCGGAGAGACTCTTGTCGGCCCGGCGCATGGTGGCCAACACCTGGAGGGCAGACAGGACGCCGTCGCCGGTGGTGTTGTGGTCGAGGAAAATCATGTGCCCCGACTGCTCCCCGCCAAGATTGTACCCCCCCTTGATCATCTCCTCCACCACGTAGCGATCTCCAACCGCAGTTTTGACTACTTTTCCGCCGGCCCGCTTCACTGCGATATCGAGGCCCATATTGCTCATGACCGTTGCTACCAGTGTGTTCTTGCGCAGTTTTTTCTGTTTCAACATCTGAGTAGCGCAGATGGCCATGATGTGATCGCCGTCCACCTCGTTGCCGAACTCGTCCACGAAGATGACCCGGTCGGCGTCACCGTCAAGGGCAATGCCGAGGTCTGCCCGGTGCTCTTTGACCGCTTCGCTGATGACCTGCGGATAGAGGGAGCCGCAACCGGCATTGATATTGGTTCCGTTAGGCTTGACGCCATAAGGGATGACCTCGGCGCCCAGCTCCTCAAGAACGGCCGGCGCAACCTTGTAGGCGGCACCATTGGCACAGTCGAGGACGATCTTCATCCCCGCAAGATCGAGGTCCTTGGGAAAGCTGTTCTTCAGAAACACCACATACCGCCCCACTGCGTCATCGATCCGGTAGGCCTTGCCCACCTCGGTGGCCACCGGACGGAGCGAGTCGATTTTCCCGGAAAAAATGAGATCCTCGATTTTGAGCTCCATTTCGTCGGGCAATTTGAACCCATCGCGGGAAAAAAACTTGATGCCGTTATCCTGAAAGGGGTTGTGTGAAGCAGAAATGACAACCCCTGCATCGGCCCGCATGGAGGAGGTGATATTTGCAATTCCCGGCGTGGGAAGAGGGCCGACCACAAGGACGTCGACCCCCATGGAGCAGATGCCGGCCACCAGGGCATTTTCCAGCATGTAACCGGACAGGCGCGTGTCTTTGCCGATCACGATACGATGACGGCGATTACCGTCCTTGAACAGATAGGCTGCAGCCCGGCCGATCTGCATGGCCATTTCCGTGGTCATTGGGTAGACATTGGCAACACCGCGGACACCGTCCGTTCCGAATAATTTCTTCATCGCTTCACCTGCTTTCATGTGTCTTGGGGGATTCAGGCCGTGCGGGCGACTGCTCCACCCGGACCGAAATTTCAGCTGGGTATACTCGCGTCACCCGAACTTTGGAGGGAACAGACAGGCGGGCCTCAAAACCGGTGAACAGGACAGTACCCGCCCCGACCCCCGTCATGTCGAGCGGCATGATAATCTTTTCGTCACGGAGCTTCAACAAAAGAATATTCGGTCCGTTAAGGGTGACGACCAACTCCCCGGGGCCTTTATCTGCCACGGTATAGCCGGTGGCAACGTTGCGAAGCTCAAGTGGGACCCGCATGACAAGCTCCCCTTCCCTCCCCCCGGCAACACCGAGCCAGAGGCTGACGGCGAGGACTAGCGAGAGGAGCTTGACATCCCAGTTTTTCACAAGATCCGTCACGTTCATTCAGTAAGCCACCTGGGTTCAAGGAGCTTTTTAAGAATTTTCCGCAGACTCGCAGCATCGCTGACAGAAATGATTCTTCCCCCCACAGCCACGGATATGGTTCCCGTTTCCTCGGAAACTACCAGAACGACGCAGTCCACCAATTCTGTGAGACCAAGAGCGGCCCGGTGGCGGGTCCCCAGGTTTTTGTTGATGGTCGGGTCCTGCGAAAGGGGCAGAAAACACCCGGCCCGCGTCAGCTTGCCGCGCCGGATGATCACTGCACCATCGTGAATAGGAGAATAGGGAAGAAAAATGGATGTAAGAATTTCGCTCGTAATCTTGGCATCAACTTCGGTGCCGGTTTCAACATGACTCATGACACCCATTTCGCGTTCGATGACGATCAGGGCTCCTATCCGGCGGGAGGAAAGCGATGTAGCGGCGGCGATCAATTCACCGACAATCAGTGAGGCATGGTCTCGCTCCTCCTGCTCGTCCCGGTCTTCCGTGAGGGCATGGCGATGCTTGCCGTGCGTCACCAACGCCCTCCGGATGTCATGCTGGAAGAGGATGACGAGAATAAGGATCAGTGAGCTGAACAGGGATCCGACGATCCAGTGAAACGCCTCGAATCCCGCGAGCCGCGACAGGGAGTACAGCGCCGCGAGAAAGGCCAGGACTAGCAGAAGACGGTTGGCGACCCGTCCCCTGAGCATGATGATCAGGCGATAAATGATCCATGCCACAATCGCGAGATCGATTGCGTCGCGCCAACCGAAGATCTGGAGTGGCTCGGTCATCGTCGTCACCTGACAGGGGTGGGCTGAATCAGTACGGTAAATGGGGTGTGATCAGCGTCGCGGAGCAAGAATCGCCCGGGTCATCAGGGCCACATCCCGCATGGCCCGAACATCATGAACTCTCAGTATGGAGGCGCCGTTTGCCACGGCCACCGCCACCGTGGCGGCGGTTCCGAACAGGCGATCTGCTACCTCCCTGTCAAGAACGGCGCCTATGAACGACTTGCGGGAAGTACCGACGAGTATGGGCCGTCCCAGGCTGGCAAACTCCGCAAGACGCCGGAGAATTTCCAGATTCCCGTCAACGCTTTTGCCGAAACAGATGCCCGGATCCACTACGATCTGCTCATTGGGGATTCCCGCCGCCTGTGCGCGCCCCATAGAGTAGCGCAGCGATCCGAGCACTTCGGCAATCAGATCGTCATAGGCCGTATCGCGCTGCATCATCGCCGGGGTGCCGCGTGTGTGCATGACCACGAGTCCCGCCCGGGCCTCGGCCACGGTGGTCGCCATGCCCGGGTCAAAGGTCAGGCCGCTGATATCGTTGATGACCTCTGCGCCGGCGGCAAGAGCCTCGCGGGCTACAGCAGCCTTGTAGGTATCGACGGAAAGAGGAACCGGCAGTTTTGCGGCAAGGCGCTCCACAAGAGGCACCACCCGTTGCATTTCTTCAGCTTCGCTGACCGAAGGTGCACCTGGGCGGGTGCTTTCACCGCCGATATCAACAATATCTGCCCCTTCAGCCACCATGGCAAGAGCCCGATCTTCCGCCGCAGCGGGGTCCAGGTAGCAATTGCCGTCAGAAAATGAATCGGGGGTCACGTTAAGGACCCCCATGATACAAGGACGGGATGTAAGGTCAATGCGCCGGCTACGCAGTCGCCATACCCCGGCATGGTGCTGTCCGGTGGCGTGCTCCGCGCAAAGTAAGGTTCCGGAGCATTGGGCAGTCAATGGAGTCATGGAGCCACGGGGGCCTCTTCGACTGCAGCGCGGCTGGCCGCGCAGTCATCCTTGATGATCCGGTCAACTTCGTCGCCGGTCAGGTTCTCTTTCTCGATAAGCTGTGTTGCCAGACAGTGGAGCACGCTCAGATTCTCATTCAGGAGCTGCTTGACCCGCGAGTAGCTGCCGTCGATGATTTTACGAATCTCCTCGTCGATTTCCACCGCCGTCGCTTCACTGTAGTTCTTGTGCATGGACATGTCACGGCCAAGGAAGATCGACTCCTCCTTCTTACCGAAGGTGACCGGCCCCATCTTTTCGCTCATACCCCATTCGCACACCATCTTGCGTGCGATCTCCGTTGCACGTTCAATGTCGTTACCGGCGCCCGTGGTAAGCTCATTGAAGATGATCTCTTCGGCAGCCCGGCCTCCCATGAGCACCGCGATCCGGTTCAGGAGCGACTCCTTGTTATAGCTGTGCTTGTCCTCGATAGGCAGTTGCATGGTAACGCCAAGCGCCCGTCCACGCGGGATAATGGATACCTTGTGCACCGGATCGGTGCCGGGGATCAGCTTGGCAACGAGGGTGTGGCCCGCTTCATGATATGCGGTATTTTTCTTCTCTTCCTCCGAAATCACCATGCTACGCCGTTCGACACCCATGAGGACTTTGTCCTTGGCGTCGTCGAAGTCCTTCATCTCGACGGAGTTCTTGTCCTTACGCGCTGCCAGCAGAGCAGCCTCGTTCACCACGTTGGACAGATCCGCCCCCGAGAATCCGGGCGTGCCGCGGGCGATTACTCCCAGGTCCACATCGGAAGCAAGCGGAGTCTTTTTGGTGTGGACCTTCAGGATCATCTCCCGCCCCTTCACGTCGGGCTGGGGAACGACAACCTGGCGGTCGAACCGGCCCGGACGCAGGAGTGCCGGATCGAGGACATCGGGCCGGTTTGTGGCCGCAATGAGAATGACCCCTTCATTGGATTCGAAGCCGTCCATCTCGACCAGCAACTGGTTCAGTGTCTGTTCCCGCTCGTCATGGCCGCCGCCGAGTCCCGCACCCCGATGGCGTCCGACCGCATCGATCTCGTCAATGAAGATGATGCAGGGCGCATTCTTCTTTCCCTGGACGAAAAGATCGCGGACCCGGCTCGCACCGACCCCCACGAACATTTCCACAAAGTCGGAACCCGAAATGGAGAAGAAGGGAACTCCCGCCTCGCCGGCAACGGCCCGGGCAAGGAGCGTCTTGCCCGTACCGGGAGGCCCCACGAGCAGAACGCCTTTGGGGATGCGGCCTCCTAGCTTGGTGAATTTCTTGGGATCCTTCAGAAACTGGATGATTTCTTCCAGTTCTTCCTTTGCTTCGTCTACACCGGCCACGTCTTCGAAGGTCACGCGCCCCTGGGCTTCTGTCAGAAGCTTCGCGCGGCTCTTGCCGAATGCCATGGCCTTGCCACCCCCTCCCTGCATCTGGCGCATGAAGAAAATCCAGACCCCCACCAGAAAAAGGAGCGGGAACCAGGAGATGAAGATGGAGAACCACGAGACCTTCTCTTCCTCGGGCTTGGCAGAGACATTGATCTTCTTCTCCAGAAGCTTTTCGGAGAGCATGGCATCTGTCGGCTTGTAGCTGCGGAATTCCTTGCCGTCGGAATACTTGCCGATGATCTCGTTCCCCTGGACCGTAACCGTGCTGACCTTCCCCGCATCAACCGCAGCAATGAAGTCGCTGTAGCCGAGCCGTTCCTGGGTGGTGCGCGGCTTGTTGAAGAGGTTGAAGAGGAGGATCATCATAAGGCTTATGACGAGCCAGAGCGCAAGGTTCTTGTAGAACTGGTTCAAGGGTACCCCCATGATGTGGTTCGGGCAGTGCACGAACGCCCACGAACGCTGATGGTTGCTGGTTTCAGACCACTAATTGAAAAAAGCTATCATAGAAGGAACGGGTTGACAAGCGATTTCAGGTCACTTCAGGCGCCTGCCGCGTATCCGCGCAACGACCATCGCTCGACTGCCGGCTGTTATCCTCGCCGGTTCTCCACGACGACAACCACAGATCCAGAGCAGGGAATCTCCACTGAACACGAGCGGGACACTTTGGCGGAGTTCGCGGGGCACCTTTGCGTCGATAAAGATGTCCTTAACCTTCTTCTCTCCTGCCATACCGAGGGGAGTCATGCGGTCGCCGGGCCTCCATCCACGGACAAGCCAGGGAAACGGGGCCTGCTCCAGATCGAACCAGGACTCGGTAGCAGGAAGCTCACCCCACGGCGGAGGATCCGTGGCAATTTCGACAACGAGCTCCCCTCCGCCGGACAGCGGCCAGCAGCCGGGGCCGCCGATTCGCAGATCCTGAAGCGGAGGGATGTCAGTCGTTCTCCGGACAAAGGTAATCTCGTCGTAGGAGCGGGTTACCAGGGTTTCTTCCGGCAGATGGAGCCGGCCGGATGGATTCTCTGACAACACGAGACGATCTATCGCATCCACATGGTCAAAGCCTATCCGCGCGAGATCACCCTTGGCCAGCGCGATCGCCTTGCGGTACAGCCTGCGCCGAAGCCCGCGCGGCTCCCGGCGCAGGGCGTCGACGGCGCAGATCGCGCCACCCTGCTCCGTCACGTTAACATGCCGCGCCGATGCCTCTTCGACAAGCCGGCCCAGCAACGCTTCGTCATCGGCAAGCAATTCGGCTGTTCTGGCAAGCCGGGAAGCGGCGCCCGGGTTCAGTCGATCGAGATAGGGAACGAGTTCGTGCCGGATACGGTTACGCAGAAAGGCCACGTCGGTGTTGGTTCGATCCTGGCGGAACGCCAGTCCCCGTTCATCGAGATAGGCTTCGATTTCCTGCCGGTCAAGCACAAGGAGGGGTCTCACATAGTTCCCGCCAGCCCTGACGGGGCGCATGGCAGACAACCCCGGCCCCCCCGCCCCTCTAACGAGCCGCATGAGCAGCGTTTCCGCCTGGTCATCCGCATGGTGGGCCAGAGCAACGGTTCGGGCTCCCCAAGCAGCAGCAACGTCATCAAAAAATGCATACCTCGCCCGGCGTCCAGCATCTTCAAGGGACAGTCGTTCCCGCTCGGCCATCGCCGTTACCTGCTCGCCCCGGCTCACGAACGGCAGGGCGTATGCCTGAGCGCATTGCCCTGCGAACCGCTCATCCTCGTCAGATTCTGCTCCGCGCAGCTCATGGTTCAGGTGTGCGACAACCAACTCAAGCCGCAACTCCTTGAGGGCGGTGAGGATATCCAGCAGTGCAACCGAGTCGGCGCCGCCCGATACGGCCACGACAACCCTGTCGCCCGGACGGAACATCCCGTGTTCAGCGATAAACGCACGTACTTTTTTCAAAGCCGCATCAACCGGGGATAGTGCTTTCATAAACCGAATCTCGCGTCAAACCTGAACGTGAACACAAAACAAAAAACCCCTCCAAGCCGGAGGGGTTATCGTTAATGGTGGCGGTGCAGGGACTTGAACCCCGGACACTACGGATATGAGCCGTATGCTCTAACCAGCTGAGCTACACCGCCTTATGGTAGTAAAAGGCGAACCGCCAGCAAGCGATTCGCCTTTGTTTGTTTGGTTGCGGGGAGAGGATTTGAACCTCTGACCTTCGGGTTATGAGCCCGACGAGCTACCAGACTGCTCCACCCCGCGTCGTGAGAACCAATATGTACCACAGCTGATCCAAGGCTGTCAATCGCAAATTTTAACTTTAATCATTCCGGCACCAGAATCGCTCCCTTGCCAAGCATCTCGGCAAGATTGCTTGCGGCGGACTGGTCCAGCTTCCGGCCCACTCTGACGCGATACCAGGTACCCTTGCCGGAAATGGTCGATTCGGTGACATAGGCCGAATATCCCTTCTCAGCAAGCTTGGCCCTGATTGCGTCAGCATCCTTGCGCTCCTTGGAAGAGGCAACCTGAACAGAATAGGTCTCCTTCGCCGCAGATGCCGGCTGAGACGGCTGAGCCATTGCTTCAGGTGCGGTGTTCTTGGCCGAGGCACCCACTGCGGGTGACGGCTCGTCGTTGCGCCGCGCTTCCCCTCCCCTTGCTTCGGGAGGATTGGGCGTGGGCTTCTGGGCTCCTCCCCCCTGTTCCTTGGCCGCAGGGGATACCGCAGGACTCTTCGGTGGCGCCTCATCCTTCCTAAGGTTGATGCCGCTCCCCAGAATGGCCTTTCCTCCCTTGGGCAGCGTCTCGTAGAACGTAAGCGAAGGCTCTCCCGCCGGGCGGGGAGGAGTGGACACCACAGGGGGATTTCCTTCACCGGGCTG
Source organism: Geobacter sp. PheSNFMC (assembly GCF_059620965.1). NCBI lineage: Bacteria > Pseudomonadati > Thermodesulfobacteriota > Desulfuromonadia > Geobacterales > Geobacteraceae > Geobacter > Geobacter sp. PheSNFMC. The sequence goes on along the minus strand of NZ_JCAMRN010000006.1, from coordinate 434 downwards.
GGCCTGGGCAGAGGGAGCCTTCGGCGTATCCGCATTCCGAAGAGGTGTCGACGGCGCTTCCATCTGCACGTCCCGGGGGGGGAGAAGAAAACGATCGACCAGCACGCCGAGGGCAAAGGAAATCAGTGCCACGAGCAGGAAGGCACACGCGAGGAGTCCTATCGGCTTTGATTTGGGACGGTTTTTACTGACCGTCTTTCGTTCGCGATAATCAAGAACCATCTGACCGCGCTCCGCTACATCTTCTCGGGAGCAGACACACCCAGAAGCTCGAGGCCGTTTCTGATCACGGTTGCCGTGCTGTGCAGCAGAAGCAGGCGCGCGCCGGTCAGGTCTGCATCTTCGGTAATGACCCGGTTCTTGTTATAGAACGAATGGAAAGCACCGGCCAGTTCCTGCAGGTAGTAGGTAATCCGGTGGGGTTCGAAATTGAG